>SIAT01000081.1 GCA_009691645.1 Pedosphaera sp.
AGGTACATCCGCCCGTCGGGCATCATCACAGAGCCGGCCAGCGTACCGCCGCCGGCGACGAGGATGACCTGGCTGTAGGGAGTGTCCTTGAGCGTACCGTAGCTGGTGATGCTTTGGTTGAGGTTCTGCTCGGTGCGCTCGATCACGGCCGTGGGGGCGTCGCCTCTGAAGAAGTTGAGCCGCACTTCGCTGTTGGCCTGCGCGAGTTTGACGACCACCTCTTCGTTCAGCCGGACAAATCGCAGGCGCGTGGCGAGGTCGCGGTCGGCGGGGGAAGGGGAGGCCACGTCCGCGGGCGCGTCGGTGAAGAGCTTCGGCGGGCTGGGGTGCTGCAGCAGCCAGAACAAAGCCGCGCACACCAACAACAAAGTCAGGGCGATGACGCTAATTTTTTTCATCTGAACACGGTTGTCGACAGGTTGGAAAATCTTGTCCCTAAGGTGGCAGAAAGCACCCCGCTGTCAAACGGTTATTCGATTTTTTTAGCGCCGTCGCGGGCGGGTTTTCCCAGCCTCTTCGGGGCGTGCGCAGAAAGGCCGCATCAAGGAAACCCGTCGCGCGGAGTCGCTCGAAACGGCCTTGGCGGGTGCCTCCGCGCGGCGGGAGTGGTTTTCTGGTTTGTCTGGGGCCGGGTGGATTGTTAGAGTGGGCGGTGATGACACGACTTTTTCTGGGCGCATTGCTGCTGCCGTGGTTGGCGGGGGCGTGGGATTACGAGGGGCACCGGGCGGTCAACCAGCTCGCGCTGGGGGCGTTGCCGACGAATTTCCCGGTGTTCGTGCACGGGCCGGTGGCGCGGGAGCGGATCGCCTTTCTCTCCGGTGAGCCGGATCGCTGGCGTAACACGGCTGATACGGCGCTCCGGCACGTCAATGGCCCCGATCATTTCCTCGATCTGGAGGATCTCGCGCCGTTGGGACTGAAGCCCGAGACGTTGCCGCCGTTGCGATACGATTACGTGGCGGAGGTGGCGCGGCATCACGTGAAGGCGTCCCCAGAGAAGAAGGAAGATGGCGCGGGCGCGGTGGGTTTTTTGCCGTGGAGCATCACGGAATGGCACGCGCGGCTGAAGTCGAGCTTCGGTTCGCTGAAGGTTTACGAGGAACTGGGGACGGAGGAGGAGGTGGCGAACGCGCGGCAGAATGTGCTGTATGCGATGGGGGTGTTGGGGCATTTCGTGGGGGACGCCTCGCAGCCGCTGCACACGACGCGGCATTTTAATGGATGGGTGGGGGCGAATCCGCACGGTTACACGACGAGCAAGCGGTTCCACGCGTGGATTGACGGCGGTTACATGCGCAAATCGGGCGGGCTGGATTCGGAGCGGATGAAGAAGCAACTGCGCGCGGCGCGGGCGTTGCCATTGGATGCTGTGGGTCGTAAGGAAGGACGCGTGTTCACGGAGTCGGTGCGTTTCCTCGTGGAGCAATTGCAGCAGGTGGAGCCGCTCTACCGACTGGACAAGGAAGGGAAGCTCACGGGCGAAGGGGAGTTGGGCCGGAGCGGTCGGGTGCTGATCGAGGGGCAGATGGTGCGCGGGACGCAACTGCTCGCCGACCTGTGGCTGACGGCGTGGCTGGAGGCGCCGCCGGATAATTTTCTCAAGGCGCGGCTGGTGGAACGCAAGGCAGGTAGTAAGCCAGCCGAATGAGCGGTCGAGTAGGGGAGATGGTGGGCCCAGTAGGATTTGAACCTACGACCAAGGGATTATGAGTCCCCTGCTCTAACCGCTGAGCTATGGGCCCACGCTGTGGGGGGACTGTGGCGCAAGTGGCGCGGTTTGGAAAAGAAAAAAGCCCCTCCGCGCTCACGCGTGGAAGGGCTTTGAAGTTTCTCGGGGCGCGGCTCAGGCGGCCGACGCGGGCGTGGGCGGTTGTTCTTCACCTTCAAGGAATCCCTTCAACTGACGCAGGCGCGTGGGATGGCGCATCTTGCGGAGCGCCTTGGCTTCAATCTGGCGGATGCGTTCGCGGGTGACCTTGAACATCTTGCCGACTTCCTCGAGCGTGCGGGCGTAGCCGTCGCTGAGGCCGAAGCGCATCTCGAGCACCTTGCGTTCGCGTTCGGTGAGGCTGGTGAGGACGTCGGCCAGCTTGTCCTTGAGCAGGGCGTAGCTGGTCATGTCGGAGGGGTTCTCGGCGGACTTGTCCTCGATGAAATCGCCGAAGTTGGTGTCCTCACTGTCGCCGACGGGGGACTGCAAACTGATCGGTTGCTGGGCCATCTTCATGATGGCGCGGACGCGCTCGACGGGGAGCTGCATCTCGTCGGCGATCTCTTCGGGCGTCGCTTCGCGGCCGAAGTCCTGGATGAGCTGCTTCTGCACGCGCATCAGCTTGTTGATCGTCTCGATCATGTGCACCGGGATGCGGATGGTGCGGGCCTGATCGGCGATGGAACGGGTGATGGCCTGACGGATCCACCACGTGGCGTAGGTGCTGAACTTGTAGCCGCGGCGGTACTCGAACTTCTCGACGGCCTTCATCAGGCCCATGTTGCCCTCCTGAATGAGATCGAGGAAGGAGAGGCCGCGGTTCGTGTATTTCTTGGCGATGGAGATGACGAGCCGGAGGTTCGCCTCGATCATTTCGGTCTTGGCCTGAATGGCGTTCTTGGAAAAGTGCCGGAGCTGCTGGAAGGACTCGAGGTACTCGGTGGCGGCCATCCGGACGAAGATCTCGAGCGCAATGGATTTCTTCTGCTCGGAGAGGATGAGATTCTGCTGGAGCGTGGATTTGCGCTGGCGCTCGGCCTCGGAGATGGCGATGAGGCTGAACTGGAATTTGTCGTGGATGTTCTCGGCCACGAGGGTCATCTCATCGACGACCTTCTGTTTGTAGAAGAACTTGGGAAACGTCTTCTGCAACTTCGCATCGGCCTTGCGCAGGTACACAAGCGCCTTGTCGCGAAGGGCCTTGGAACGGGCTTCACGCACCTTGGTGAACTTCTTGTCCACGTCGTCATCGATGCCGCGGACTTCCTTCACCAGTTTGCGAAGAACCTTGAGATGCTCGTCGCGGCTCTCGACCTTTTTGTCCACGATCACGCGGTCGAAGCGTTCCTTAGGCGGCTCGCTGATGAGTTTCTCGGCGAGGGCGATGTGCTCCTTGCCGGCGAAACCGAAGCTGTAAATGATGCGCTTCACCTCGATCTCGGCTTCCTCGATGCGCTTGGAAATCTCGACCTCCTGCTCGCGGGTGAGCAGCGGCACCTGGCCCATCTGCTTGAGATACATCCGGACGGGATCGTCGAGGATGTCGAGCTTGGACTTGTCCTCCTCCGGCTCCTCCGGCTCCGGTTGCTTCACGCGGTCCACCTCGGCCTGATCCACGATCTCGACCTCGAGATTACGCAGCTTGCTGTAAATCTCGTCGAGATCCTCCGGCGTGATGATGTTCTCGGGCAGCGCGTCGTTGATATCGCCGTAGGTGAGGTAACCCTGTTCCTGGGCGAGACGCAGCAGTTCCTTGATCTTCTCGGTCAGGTCGAAACCCGAGGAGGTCTTCAGCGTCTCCTTCATCGTCTCGGCCGATATCGCGGCGGCTTCGGCCTTCCTCGCGGCTTGCGCATCGGTCTCCTCGCCTTCCTCGGCTCCGTGGGCGAGCGTGAGCTTGCTGGGGAGCTTCACGAGCTTTCCAGAGCGCAGAGTCTTCGCAGGCGGCAGAGTCTTCGCAGGCGGCAGAGTCTTCGCAGGCCGCAGAGGCTTCGCAGGCCGCAGAGGCTTCGCAGGCCGCAGAGGCTTCGCAGGTTTCGCGGGTTTCCGCTCGGGCGCGACCGACTTCTTCGCGCCGTTGTGCTTGTTGTTGTTGCTGGATTTCGGCTTAGATTTTGAGGCCATAGGAAACAATACCACTCTAAAAGAGCCGGCAAATGTGGGGTGGCTGCACGGTTTCGTCAAGAGGGGAAAAAAGTTAAGTTTAGCCGGATGGAACGGGCGTCGAAAATGAGCGCGCGAAGACGCGGTTCGTGCGCTTGTGAAAAAAATCACTAATTCACTTGCGCCACCCGTGGTCGCTAATTAGCTTGCTGCCGCAAAGGTGGTTCCTGCCATCCGTCCGACTTATGCCGACGCAGACTGAGATTGGCTACAATTCGAAGATTGAAGGCGACGTCATCGTCACGCGCGTGGATGCCGCGCTCAACTGGTTCCGTCAGAACTCCATCTGGCCGATGCCGATGGGGCTCGCCTGCTGCGCGATCGAGTTGATGGCCGCCGGCGCGAGTCGCTACGACATCTCTCGCTTCGGCTCCGAGGTGATGCGCTTTTCCCCCCGCCAATCCGACGTGATGATCGTGGCCGGCACCGTGACGTACAAGATGGCGCTCGCCGTCCGCCGCGTTTACGAGCAGATGGCCGAGCCGAAATGGGTCATCGCGATGGGGGCCTGCGCCTCGACCGGCGGCATGTATCGCAGCTACGCCGTGCTGCAGGGCGTGGACAACATCATTCCGGTGGATGTGTATGTGGCCGGCTGTCCGCCCCGCCCCGAGGCGTTGCTCGACGCGCTGATCAAGCTGCAGAACAAGATCGGCAAGGAGCCGCTCCTCGCCACGCAGAAGAGCGTCGCTTGAGAAACTTCACTGAGCGTTTGCAACCGGAATGACCGCCCTCGATCTAGCCCAGCAGATCAAAGCCCAGTTCGGAGAACTCATCTCGGTGCCGGCCGAGTTCCGTGGCGAGATCACGGTGACGGTGGCCGACGCCGAGCGCATCGCCGAGGTCTGCGATTTCGCCAGACAATCGCTCGGTTGCGACGGATTGATTGATCTTTCCAGCGTGGACAATTACGGCGAAGACCCGCGCTGGACGCTGGTGTACGAGCTGTACGGCTACGGCCACCGCTGTCATCTGCGGCTGAAGACCAGCGTGAGCGAGGAGAAATCCGAGTTGCCGACCATCAGCGGCATCTGGCGCACGGCCGATTGGCATGAGCGCGAGATTTACGACATGATGGGCGTCCGTTTCCGCGGGCATTCCGATTTGCGCCGCATTCTGATGTGGGACGGTTATCCGTATTTTCCGCTGCGCAAAGATTTCCCGCTCGCAGGCAAGCCGACCGATCTGCCGGATGTGGCCTTCACCAAGACCGCGCCGCTGGAGGGCGGGCCGTTTGTGACCGTCGCGGGCGGCAAGGACACGATGGCGCGCGAGCCGCGTGTGCGGAATCCAGAGAATTGAGCATGGCCGCTTCCCAATCCATCGAGTTTCGTGAACCGGCCGCGCGCGCGGCGGCGGCGGCGGCGGCTTTGCAAAAATCCGGCGAGGATCTGGCCGACGTGCAGGGCGAGAAGATGGTACTGAACATGGGGCCGTCGCATCCCTCCACGCACGGCGTGCTGCGCATCCTGCTCGAGTTGGATGGCGAGATCGTCACCAAGGCCATGCCGGACGTGGGTTATCTGCATCGCGGCGACGAGAAGATCGCCGAGAACATGACCTACACCCAGTTCATCCCGTACACGGATCGACTGGATTACCTCGCGCCGCTGGCGAACAACGTCGCCTACGCGCTCGCGGTGGAGAAGCTGCTCGGCATCGAGAAACAACTCCCGCCGCGCTGCCAGTACATCCGCGTAATCTGCTGCGAGCTGGCGCGCATATCGGCGCATCTGCTCGGCCTCGGCGCGTTCGCGATGGATGTCGGCGCGCTCACGGTTTTCCTGCACACGTTCACCGAGCGCGAGAAGATCTACAACCTGTGCGAGTCGCTCACCGGCGCGCGTTTCACCACGAGCTACACGCGCATCGGCGGGCTGGCGCGCGATCTGCCGCCGGGCTGGACCGACGCAGTGCGCAAGTTCTGCGACGAGGTGGTCGTGAATTTCGACGAATCGGAGAAGCTGCTCACGCGCAACCCGATCTTCGTGGATCGCACGAAGAACGTCGGCATCATCTCGCCCGCCGATGCGATCGATTTCGGCCTGTCCGGCCCGAACTTGCGCGGCAGCGGCGTGGACCACGATCTGCGCAAGGCGCATCCGTACCTCGTGTACAACGAGCTGGAGTTCGATGTGCCGGTCGGTTCGGTGGGTGATTGCTACGACCGTTATCTCGTGCGGATGGAGGAGATGCGCCAGAGCGTGCGGATCATCCGCCAGTGTCTCGACAAGCTGCCGGGCGGCCCGGTGAACGTGGCTGACGGCAAGATCGTCCTGCCGTCGAAGGACAAGGTGATGACGAGCATGGAGGAGTTGATCCACCAGTTCCTGCTCGTGACGCAGGGCATGAATGCGCCGGCCGGCGAGGTGTATTTCGGCGCGGAGAACCCGAAGGGCGAGCTGGGCTTCTACATCAACTCGCGCGGGGGCGGCACGCCGTATCGGCTGAAGATCCGCGCGCCGTCGTTCTGCAACCTGAGCATCCTGCCGCACCTGCTGCCCGGCCACATGATGAGCGATGTGGTGAGCATTTTGGGCTCGATCGATTTCGTGATGGGAGAATGTGACCGATGAGTTTCGCCGTTCCAGCCAGTTTAGAAGCCGAGATTGACGAGCTGATCACGCACTACCCGCAGAAGCGGAGCGCGTCGCTCATGCTGCTGCACGCGGTGCAGGAGCACTTCGGCCACATCTCGCGTGACGCGGTGGAGTGGATCGCGAAGAAGCTCGAACTGCAGCCGATCAACATCCACGAGCTTGTCACTTTCTATCCGATGTTCCGGCAGGAACCGGCCGGCCGGCATCAGATCAAAGTCTGCCGCACACTCTCGTGCGCGCTCGGCGGATCGCACAAGCTCCACGAGCATTTCTGCACCAAGCTCGGGCTCGACGCGCACAAGCACGGGCTGCAGACGACGCCGGACGGTAAGTTCTCGATCGAGTTCGTCGAGTGCCTCGCGAGCTGCGGCACCGCGCCGGTGATGATGTGCAACGAGGATTTTCACGAAGACGTCACGCCGCAGAAGGCGGACGAGATTCTGGGAGGCTGCAAGTGAAGGATTGGTTGCCGGACATGGATTCGAACCATGACAAAGTGATTCAGAGTCACTTGTGCTACCGTTACACTATCCGGCAAACGGGACGCGCAGGGTATCGTTTTTGCATTTCGAGTCAAGGCGGAGATTAATTATGCCGCAGCAATTCCGCCTCATTCTCAAGCACATCGATCAGCCGGGTTACACGCCCGATATCGAGTGCTACCAGCACCACGGCGGCTACGAGGCGTTGAAGAAAGCCTTCGCGATGGGCCCCCGCGTCTCGCCCGATGGCGGCACGGTCAGCGGCCCGGAGAAAGTCCGCAAGGAAGTGCTGGCCTCCGGTCTGCGCGGCCGCGGCGGTGCCGGTTTTTCCTGCGGCTTGAAGTGGAGCTTCGTGGATCGCAAGAGCGCCAAGCCGATTTATCTCATCTGCAACGCCGACGAATCCGAGCCGGGCACGTTCAAGGACCGGCAGATTCTCCACAAAGATCCCCACCAACTCATCGAGGGGATGATCATCTCCTGCTTCGCCAACGCCGTGAAGCTCGCCTACATCTACATCCGCGGCGAATTCCCGCAGGGCGCGAAGCTGCTGAACAAGGCGCTCGCCGAAGCGCGCGCGAAGAATTTCCTCGGCAAAAACATTCTCGGCACCGATTACGATCTGGAGATCCACGTCCACCGCGGCGCGGGCGCCTACATCTGCGGCGAAGAGACCGGCCTCATCGAATCGCTCGAAGGCAAGCGCGCCTACCCGCGCATCAAGCCGCCGTATTTCCCCGCCGTGCTCGGCCTCTACATGTGCCCGACCATCGTGAACAACGTGGAGACGCTCTGCCACGTGAAGCACATCGTCGC
>SIAT01000082.1 GCA_009691645.1 Pedosphaera sp.
AGCATGCGCCAGTGAGATGGAACAACTGGTTTACCTGCGCGATCGCTGAACACACCGTTCAAGTGCGCGGTAGCCACGATTGCCTGGAGAAGCGCACCGAAGATGAAGCGGTGAGTTTTCGGGCGCATCGCGCCAGCGAAGCGACACACCGTTTCAAGGGTGAAATTCCACCGAGAAGCGTGTTTGCCGAAGAACGGTTGCGCCACTTTTTCGAGGCCCACGCCCCTTACGGTCGCGTTGGCTAGGACGAAAAGCAGGATGGTGATGGAAGTGCGCGCGGTCATTTCTTTTCCGGATTTTTGCTCCGTTGTGCTGTCACGAGCTTGCGGGTCTCCGCACCGATCCAAATGTCCGTGCAACGCGAGGGCGCGCCGCGAAGTTCCCCGGTGAGGTTCGCCGGCAACGCGTCGCCCACCGCAAGATCGCTCAACTTCACCTGCCGCCCGCCCATCCACATGCGCCTCTCGTCGTTCACGAGCCATTCCTTCCTGCCGGGAACGTCCTGCTGCTTCGCAATGCCGCGCTTCGTCGCGATCAGTTTGCCTTCGCCGGGTTTCACCTCCTCCAGCCGATACGAAACGCTGGCGGTCGCATCCTCCGTGAATTGATCCTGCATCGTCGCCAGCCGCGAGAAACCGCCACGCGAATCCTGATTCAGAAAGAAGAGGAAACGCGTCCCCAACGGCACATCGCGCAAGTCGGCCTCCGCGTTGAGGTATTTAGCCGAGGCATGCGGCGGCATGGTGAAGTCCGCGCTGATCAGTTCTCCGCCGACGCGGCGCGCAGAGTCAATCGGTGGGAAATCGACCGGCTTGGGCGCGTCGGCAGCAAAGGTTGACGACAGGCCGAGGTGGAACAGCAGGAGCGCGAGCTTGGGCAATGTCCTCACGGAGCCGGTAAGGGCGCAATCCAGGTGTTGGCGGTGAGTGGCCGCGGGTTGTTTAGGCCGCCGTCGGCAACCACGATGCGCCCGTCCAGTTGCTACGCCATCTCAAGTCCTCGCAGGGTGCCTTTGCCGGTGCTGAAATGGTCCGTCTCGAGGCCGAGGCGCCGGAGCATGGAGACGTAAAGATTCGCGAGCGGGTAGTTGTTTTCCTTGTTGAAGGCGAGGTGCTGGCCGTGCTTGAAGCCGCCGCCGGCCAGCAGCACCGGCAGGTTCACGTTCGAGTGCGAATTCGCGCTGCCCATCGGCGTGCCGTAGAGAACCATCGTGCGATCCAGGAGCGTTTCGCCCTGCTCCTTCGTCCCGACAAGCGCGTTGAGGAAACCGTTCAAGGCGTCGAACTGCTTCTCCTCGTGGCCGCGCAATTCGGTGAGCACCTCCGGACGATTGCCGTGATGCGTGATATTGTGGATGACAGTGGTGTCGATGAAGAGCGAGATGAGCCGCGTGGAATCGGTCTCCAGCGCGAGTTTCATCACGTCAAACATCAGGCGCGTCTTGGCCACGAATTCCTTCGCGTCGTCGATGTCCTCCGGCGCTTTGGAGGTCACGACGGGCTTGGGCTTGTATTCCCATTCCTCGGCGCTGTGCAGGCGTTGTTCGAGGTCGCGGACGGACGTGTAGTACTGGTCCATTCGCGCCTGGTCGGCCCTGGACAGCGAGCGGTTCAGGCGCCTGGACTGGTCGCCGACGAAATCGAGCAGGCTGCGGCCCTGCTGCAATGCCTCGACGTTGGCCGCGACTTCCCTGGGGTTGCCCTGAACGAACAGTTTTTGAAACAGCTTCTTCGGGCTTTTCTCCGCCGGGATGGGCGCGCCGCTGCGGGTGTAGCTGAGCGTCGCGCCTTCGCTGCTCATGGCGAGCACAAGCGACGGATGCCGCGTGCGGTTGCCAACCTGCTCAGCGGCGAACTGGTCGAGTGAAACCCAATTCCGAAACCCGCCGCGCTCCGGGTGCGGCGTTCCGGTGAGGAAGCATCTCTCCGCCGCGTGCGCGCCGGTGACGCCGGGATGGCTCACGCCGGAGAGGACGGTCATCTGTTTGCGATGCGCAGCCAGGCGCTCCAAATACGGGCTGGGCGCGTAGTCGCGGCCCGGCTGCTCTGGGAAAAAGAACTGCGGCAGGATGCCCATGTTCGTCTCGATGCAGACCATGCGGCGCGGCGTGGCGCTGGCGTTGGCGGCGGACCCAAACGCGGGCAGCATGGCGTCGAGAAACGGCAGTGTGAGGGTGATGCCGGCGCCGCGCAGGAAGGCCCGGCGGGACAGCGGTTCCCGAGTCATGACGCAAGCAGCTTTCATGGTGTTTGGCTTTTCACTTTCTTTGGACGCGGACGGCCGTCATTGCTTCGCAGGAATTTCAACGCGCGCCTTCTTGAGCGCCTCGACGAGCGATTCGCGCCGGGTCTTCGTGCCGTCAATCAACGCAGTGACGCGGCCTTCCTTGAAGCTGGCGGTGGCCTGTTCGACCCCGTCAACTCTTGCGACGGCTTCGTAGGCGACCAGCGCGCAGGCCTTGCAATCGAGGCCTGAAACACTGATCTCGACGGGCGTGAGCTTCTCCCTTGGCGTGGCGGAGAGCGGCTTGATGCCGAAGGTCGAGCGCGACGCGTTACGGACAAGGTTGTCGAAGTGTTCCGAGGCTTTCTCCGGTTTGCCTCCGCCGAGCTTGGCGGCGTCGTAGCTGAAGACGGCCTCGGCTGATTTGAAATCCACGCTCACCAGCGTCACGTCGGGCAGTGGCGCGACAACCTTGCGCAGGTCGTCCACCCGGTCGGGTTGAAAAAGTCCGGTGACGCGGTGCTTGAACTCTTGAGGTTGCGCGGGCTTCTCGTCCGCCGTGAAGGCCGTTGCGGCCAGTGCCACGCACAGGAACGCGCCCAGGATTCGATGCGGTGTCTTCATCGCGCCTGGAAAAGCGGGCTCTGGGTGAGTTCGTGAATGAGCGTGCGGACGCCTCCGCCCTGCTTCTGTGTTCTGGCGATAATGGAAGCAATCTGCTCGCGGTCGCTGAAGGCGAGGTCGCGTCCCGTCGCATAGATGGCGAGTTGCCGCGCGAGGTTCTTCAACAACAACGTCGAGTCGGTGGCGGCAAGCTTCTGAAACTCGCGGATGTCGCCAAACTTCCGCTCGTCGGGCAGCGCGCCGCTCGCGTCCACGGCGGGGCCGAGCTTGAAGCTGATCCCGATGAAAGGGTCAATCGCGCCGCGCTCGGCCTGGTCGCCCTCGCCGATGGATCGGTAGCGCGTGCGAAAGCCGCCAATGACATCAAAGCTCTCCAGCGCGAAGCCCGGCGGGTCGATCTTCGCGTGGCAGCTCGCGCACGTCGCGTTGTTGCGATGTTTGTCGAGCAGCTCGCGGATGGTCGTCGCACCGCGCACGTCCGGCTCGACGGCGGCGATGTTCGCGGGCGGCGGCTCGGGCGGCCGGCCGAAGATGCGGTCCATCACAAAGGCGCCGCGCGGCACGGGCGAGGTGGTGGTGCCGTTGGCCGTGACCTTGAGAATCGCGCCCTGGGTGATGAACCCGCCGCGCGGGCAGTCCGCCGGCAGCGGCACCCGGCGAATCTGCGAGCCGGTCACGCCCACGATGCCGTAATGCTTCGCCAGCTTCTCGTTCAGCATCGCGAAGTCCGAGCGCACGAGATGCCGCGCATCAAGGTTCTTCTCCAGGAGCTCGCGGAAGTAGGCGCGCGTCTCGGCCACCATCGAATCCTGCAAATACGGGCTGAATTCCGGGTACAGCTTCTTGTCCGGGTCGTTCGCGGCGATGGCCCGCAGCTTGAGCCACTGGCCGGGGAAATCCTCGATGAAGCGCCTTGACCTGGCGTCCTTCAACATCCGTTCGACTTCACCGTGCAGCCTCCTGGGCGCGGGCAATTGTCCGGAAGCGGCGACTTGCCTGAGCTGCGCATCCGGCATCGAGTTCCAGAAGAAATACGAGAGCCGCGACGCGAGCGCGTCATCGTCCAGCGCGCCGGGTGGTTCAACGTGGTACAGAAAATCCGGCGAGCACAGCGCGGCGCGATAAGCCCAGCGCATCGCCGTCTCGAAACAATCGCCCATCTTCAGCCGCTCCTCAACCTTCGCAACATACCCGCGACGCACCTCGTCGGCCACTGGACGCCGAAAGGCCTTCGGCAAAAACGCGGCCAACAGCTTGTCGGCGTCGGCAAGCGGTTGCGCGCTTTGCACGGTCCACAAGCCTTGGTCCGGATCGGGCCGGTTCTTCCCGGCACCGATCTGCCGCACTTTCATCCGCGCCGGGGCGCGCGCGCCAGCGTTGTCGCCGGCCTTCCACTCCGCAAGCGGCAGGTCGCCAAAGAGCGTGCGATGCGCCCGAGGCGGCCACACGTCATGGAGCGGGCCTTCGATGTCGAGCCAGTCGCAGGCGATGCCCGGACCGGTGAACGCCATCGCGCGGCCCTTGCGGTTGTAGTTCGCGACGGGCGCGAGCGAGGCGGTGTTGAAGCCGATGATTTCGTTGTGATTCATCCACGTCATCACCTCGTGCTCCTGCGCTTCCATGGACGGCGCATCGTAGTAGCCGAGCACGTAGCTCGGATGCTGCCCGCCGCGGCCGTCGCCCGTGAGTTGCACGACCGACAACCGGGCTGCTTCCGTGCCGCGCGCCGGCAGCACCGCGCCCTTGTCCCACTGAAAACTCCAGAGCGAGGTGCGCACGCGATACATGCCGGGATAAATCGTGACATGGGCGGCAAAATACGGGCTCAACGATTCGTCCTCGTGCCGGAAAAGCCCGACGGTGCTGCCGCGCGCGAACGATCCCATCCGTTCATGCGCGCCTTCATCGAGGTGGCTGCCCGGATCGCCGGCGGGCGGAAATTCAGGGTCCGGCTTCCTGTCCCGGAGCAGCACGCCGTCACCATTCATGACAACGTGCGCCACGAATCCACCCGGTTGCACCAGCGAGAGGCGCTCCTTGCGGACGGTCGGCGCCTGCGGCCGCGTGGCGATGGCCAGATCGAGCGTCTTGTCGGCGGCCTCGACATACTTGGCGAGGTTCACATGCGAGATGTCGAGCGCGTCGCTGTTGTTGTCGAAACCGTGGGCGGAGCCGTCGGGCGGAAGGTCGCCCGCGAGCGCGAGGCCCGGCATGTCGAACAGGTCGCGCATCGTATTCTCGTACTCCGCGCGCGTCAGCCGCCGGAGGCCCGTGCGCCCTTCGTCCGCGAGTTTTTTCCGTTCTGCGCCGACCAGTGAGGCGCGCAGCCACTTCGTCATCGCCGTGGTTTCCTTTGCGGGCGGACGCGGCTTCTTCTTCGGCGGCATCTCGCCGGACTCGATGCGATCATGAACATTCACCCAGCGCGCGAAGGTTTCCGCGTCGGCGAAGTCCGGCTTGAGCGAAGTCAGTTCGAGGTTGCCCTTCTTCGTCCCGGCGTCGTGGCACTCGGTGCAGTGCTTCTCGAAGAACGCTCGCGCCGGCATGTCAGCGGCCTGAACGGCGAGGCCGAACGAGCAAAGGAGCAGCGCTGAACCGAGGGCCCGCATTATTTTTCAAATCGTTCGAGCGCCCAGTTCTTGAAGACGCCCTGTGCCTTGCCGCCGTCGCCGGGGAAGCCGCCGTGCTGGACCATCCAGACGAGGGCGACGCTCTTGGCGGGACGGATCTCCATGTTGGTGGCATGCGCGCCGCCGTGGCCGAAGGAGTCGCTGCCGACGGAGAAGCCGAGGCCGTAGCTGTCCTTCAAAGTCGCGGGCGTCTGCCGCCGGGTGAGTTCCTTGAACGCCGCGTCGCTCAGGTAGCGCTGGCCGTCGAGTTGGCCGCCGTTGAGGAGCATCTGGCAGAAGCGCGCGGTGTCCTGCGCGGTCGAGAACAGTCCGCCGGCGGGCATGGGGAAACGGTGGGCGCGATCGGTGAGCGGATAGATGAGCTGGCTGATGGGGAACTCATCGAGGTTCGTGTTCGCCTTGTCGGGTCGATAGGACTTCGCGACGCGTCCGGCCTGTTTCCCGGTCGGCCAGAAGGTCGTGTCCTTCATCCCGAGCGGGCCGAAGAGGCGTTGCTCCATGAAGTCCTCGTATTTCATCTTCGTCACCACCTCGATGATGCGGGCGGCGGTGTTGATGCCGGCGTTGGAGTATTTGTATTGGGTGCCAGGTTCGGTCTGAAGCGGCGTCATGGCGTAGCTCCGGACGGCGGCGTCGAGCGGCAAACCGTCGAGCGTCGGCTTCTCGATGTCGGACTGGAACGGCAACCCGCTCATGTGGCTGAGAACTTCGCGGACGGTGATGGTGTGCGTGGGCTTCTTGAGCAGGACATGGTTGCCGTCTTTCTCGGCCACGACCATCTGGCCGCGAAACTCCGGCAGATATTTCTCCACCGCGTCGTCGAGCGCGATCTTGCCCTCGTCCACGAGCATCATTACCGCTGTCGCAGTCATCGGCTTGGACTGCGAGGCGATCCAGAAGAGCGAATCGGTCTTCATCGCTTTCTTGCCGGCGATATCGGCGAAGCCGACGGCCTCGACCGAAAGCACCTTCTCCTTGTCCACCACGAGCGCGACGGCCCCGGCGAGTTCGTGTTTGTCCACGAAGGGTTGGAGCAGCGGCGCAACAGACGCGGGCGCGGCGGCGAGGAGTGAGGCCGGCAGCGCGAGCGACGCGACCAGCGAGAGAATCGAAAGAGTTCGTTTCATCATTTAGCTTGGGGATTGATAACGTGGCGAACGTGGACTGGAAAGCCGGAAAAGCAGAGGTGCTTTCAAAGTGAGTGACGCAGCCGCCCCCCCCCAAGACATGTGCCAATCCCGTCCCGAGAGGGCTTCGTAAGTCGCGCGCGATACATCCCCCCGTGCTCACATTCAGGTGAAACTTCACAAACAAGCGTCCTGCCAGACGCGTATCAACAGGGAAGCGCGTGGCCGCCATAACGATCATTCGCGCCTGGCTGAACGGACAGCGTAGCAGACGACGAGTCTGGCAGGCCAACGCTTTTGACTTTCAACATGGATTCGGTGAAGTCGGCCGTGGCGGCGGCGACAACTTTCGTTGGGAGGGTTTGGGCAGAGCGGCTTTTCATTTCGCCCATCGTCGGGACTTTGGATTCGTCGAGACAGTGGAGCCTCCCATTTCCGTAGGCCAGGAGGCCGCTCTCAGAATTTCCCACAGCCAAGAACATCTGCAGCGCGCTAGTCCGCCGATTGGTGGCAATCCAGAAAACCGTGACAGAACGACATCAACCGTGGCAAAGATCCACCATAACCCCAAACCGACTGCATCGCCGCCTCGTCTCCTTGAGCGTGGACGCCAAGCCCAAACCAGATGAGATCGAACTCCAGGGCGCACTCAGCAATGTTTGCGCTTGGTCAATGATATAGCCTACACCGATTCGGAGGGCCGGACGCACACACTCCATGCGTTGGTCTGCGAGGAAACCGTCGCGGACCAGACCCAAACTTTTTCTTGGATCACCAACAACCGGCTCTGCGCCAAACATTCCGTCGCCGTCGCCACGCACGCCGGATGCGTCCGATTGAAATTGAGAACCACGGTTTTAACATCCAAAAGAACAGCGGCCTGAACCTGGAACATGCCTACAGTCAGGGGGAGGATACGATGAAGTCGTTCTACTATCTGTTGCAAATTGCCCATCTGTTCCTGCAGATGTTCGAGATGGGCAGTTTGCTTCGGAGTCTGGCGAGAGAGCATCAGACCACCCCAATGGGGCTCTTCGGCAGCTTGAAGAACCTGGCTCAGCGCTTATTGGAATGCTTGCGCTATTTCCGATTGGATCCAGAGGTGCTTGACCCAAAGAAACCATTTCAAATCCGCCTGGCAGATACTTCCTGAGCGTCGCAGTCTGCGGG
>SIAT01000083.1 GCA_009691645.1 Pedosphaera sp.
GCGCAGAAGCGGTCCACCCACGAATCTTTTTTCACCGCCGCCCAGATTCCGAGCGGCAGGGCCACAGCCCACGTGATGATCGTGGCGACGAATGAAAGCAGGAACGTGTTCCAAAGCCGCGAGCCGATCAGCTCCGTGGCGGGGACTTTGTAGGCCATCGAATAGCCGAGGTCGCCCTGCAGCGCGTTCTTCAACCAGTAGAAATATTGCACGTGCCACGGCTGGTCGAGATGCCACTTGGCGCGCAGATCCGCGAGCTTCTGTGGAGTGATCTGCGGGTTGTTCTCCAGCGCCGTGTAATAGTCGCCGGGCGTCATGGACATCAGCAGGAAGGTCAGCAGCGAAACGCCCACTAGAATCGGGAGCAGATGCAATAGGCGCTTCAGAATAAACTGCCACATAGCCGTGTGCGCGGAGCGTGTCAAAAATCGCCGGCGCTTGACCAGCCTGTTTTGGTTCGACTTTCGGCGCGCGCCTTCTAACCATGCCGCGCATGGATAAACGCATCCTCACGCTCGGCCACTCCCCGGACCCGGACGACGCCTTCATGTTCTACGGGCTGGCGAAGGATCGTATCCCGGCGCACGGCTTCCAGTTCGAGCACATCCTACAGGACATCCAGACACTCAACGAGCGGGCCACGCGCGGCGAGCTCGACATCTCCGCTATCAGCATCCACGCCTACGCGTACGTCTCGGATCAATACGCCCTGCTCCCGAGCGGCGCGAGTATGGGCGACGGCTACGGACCGATGCTCGTGGCGAAGCGTCCATACACACGGGATGAAATCGCGAAGCTGCGCATCGCCGTGCCGGGCACGATGACGAGCGCCTTCCTCGCCCTGCAGCTCTGGCTTGGAAAATCAGCGAAGGAATTCAACTACGTCGTCGTGCCATTCGACGAAATTTTCAAGACCGTGCGCGAAGGCGCAGCGGACGTCGGCCTGATCATTCACGAAGGCCAGCTCACCTACCAAAATGAGGGACTCGTCTGCTGCGAGGACCTCGGCGTCTGGTGGGGCCGCGAGAACGGGGGGCTTCCGCTGCCACTCGGCGGGAACGTGATCCACAAGCGGTTCGAGCCGGCGGTCCGCAAGACCCTCTCGGACATCCTCACCGCCAGCATCCAGTACAGCCTCGACCACCGGCCGGAAGCCGTGCAGCACGCCCTCCAGTACGCGCGCGATATGGGCCGCGACCTCGCGGATAAGTTCGTGGGGATGTACGTGAACCACTGGACACTCGACTACGGCGAGAAGGGCCGCGAGTCGATCCGGCGCTTCCTCGGCCGTGCGCACGAGCGTGGCCTGATCCCGCACCGGCAGGAGCTGGAGTTCGTCGTTTGACGCGAAGTGGTGTAGCCGAATTTCCGCTTTTGCTTTGGCCGATGCCGTTTTAGGCTCGCCCACGCGTCATTTATGGCCGTGAGATTTTTCAACACCCTCTCCCGCTCCGTGCAGGAGTTCGCGCCGCTCGATCCCGCCGGCAAGCCCATCGGCATGTACTGCTGCGGGCCGACCGTCCACGACTTCGCGCACATCGGCAACTTCCGTACGTTCGTCTTCGCCGACCTCGTGCGGCGCTTTCTCGAATTCCGCGGCTTCGCCGTGAAGCACGTGATGAACATCACGGACGTCGAGGACAAGATCATCCGGCGCGTGCGCGAATCGAACACGACGCTGCGCGAATTCACCGGCAAGTACGAGGCCGCGTTCCTCGAGGACCTGCGCACACTCACTTGCCTGCCCGCGCATCACACGCCGCGCGCCACCGAGTACATCACGGAGATGGTCGAACTGATCCGCCAACTCATCGCCCGCGGCATCGCCTATCAGGCGCCGGACAACTCGGTTTATTTCAGCATCGATAAATACCGCGGCTGCGGCTGCAAGTACGGCCAACTCGTGAAGCTCAACTTCGACGAAATGCGCGTGGGCGAACGCGTGGCCAGTGACGAGTACGAAAAGGAATCACTCGCCGACTTCGCGCTCTGGAAAGCGCGCGTGCCGGAAGATGGCGACGTCTTCTGGCCCAGCCCGTGGGGCGAAGGTCGACCCGGCTGGCACATCGAGTGCAGCGCGATGAGCATGAAACTGCTCGGGGCGAGTTTCGATCTGCACCTCGGCGGCGAGGATCTCGCCTTCCCGCATCACGAGGATGAGATCGCCCAAAGCGAAGGCGCGACCGGCCGGCCGTTCGTGAAGCACTGGATGCACGGCGCGCACCTGCTCGTCGAGGGAAAGAAGATGAGCAAGAGCCTCGGGAATTTCTTCACCCTGCGCGACCTGCTGACGAAAGGCTCCACCGGCCGCGAGATTCGTTATCTGCTCCTCACCGCGCACTACCGCGACTCGTTCAATTTCACACTCGACGGACTCGCCGGAGCGCGCACTGCACTGGCGCGCATAGATGAATGCCTCGCCAAGTTACGCGAAATCGCCGGCGCCACCACTACTGCCGCGCCGGACACCGCCGTGCTGGAGAAGTTCGCCAGCGCGCTCGATGACGACTTGAACATCTCCGCCGCGTGGGCCGTGATTTACGATTGGGTGCGTGATCTGAATCGCGCACTCGCGGCGAATGAGATCCAACCCCCGCCCGCCGCCGCCGCGCTCGCTACGTGGCAGCGAATGGACACCGTGCTCGGCATCGGCGGCAAGCCCGAGGCGGAGGTCCCCCCCGAGTTGCTCGCGCTGCTCGACGAACGCAACGCCGCTCGCAAAGCGAAGGACTTCAAACGCGGCGACGCCCTCCGCGACGATCTGAAAGCCAAAGGCTGGGCCATCGAGGACACGGCGAAAGGGGCGAAGTTGAAAAAGCTGTGAGCGGCCTGTTCATCACGTTCGAAGGCACGGAGGGCGCGGGCAAATCCACGCACATCCGCCTGCTCTCCGAACGTCTGCGCAAACTCGGCCGCACCGTGCGCGAACTGCGCGAACCGGGCGGCACGCCGCTCGGCGAGGAGATCCGCCACCTGCTCAAGCATCATCCCGCCGGCCGCGGCATGACGCCCGAGGCCGAGCTGCTGCTCATGAACGCCAGCCGCGCACAGCTCGTGCGCGAAGTGATTCGCCCCGCACTCGACGCCGGCGAGGTCGTCCTGTGCGACCGTTTTTTTGATTCCACCGTGGCGTATCAAGGCCACGGGCGCGGGTTGGATTTGAAGCTCGTCGAACCAATCATCGCCGCCGCCGTCGGTGAAATGATTCCGCACCTCACACTATTCCTGCATGTGCCACTCGCCGTGAGCGAGTCGCGGCGTCTCTCGCGCCAGAACGAACAAGGTGCGCCCGCCGACCGTTTCGAGGAATCGGAGAGAACCTTCTTCGAACGTGTGGAACGAGGTTTCAAAACCATCGCCGCTGCGGAACCAAAACGGGTTCGCATCGTTGATGCTTCGGGAAAAATCGAGGCCATCGCCGATGCCATTTGGGTTCACGTCGAGCCGTTACTGAAAAACCGTGACGAACGCAATTAGTTCACACGTCATCAAAGTCACGGCGACAGATTACGGGGCGGTATGAGCGGCACGGGGAAGATGCCAACGGGCGGATGCGTGGTGCGCTGCGTAACCGACGCTGCGGGTGAAGCTCTGTCCCGGAAAGACCGTGCCCGCCGGGAAATTGCCGCGCCCGAGACGCTTGCTGGCACGCCGTTGGTTGGCGCGATCGGAATCAACGGATTCGTCCCGAACTGAAGCCGCAGATTCACGAGTGGCGTGGCGCCTTGCGGAAAGAAACCTGTCTGAACCGCGCTCACCGGCAACGTCCCGAATTGCGTGGAAGCGGTGTTCTACTGCCCCTCTCCGATGGTCACGCCACCAGTCTGCGCAGAGGCGAAACCATTCGTCACGCGCGTGACGTGCACCGAGTTCGGCTGAAGCAACACGAACGGCGTGCCACCGATGCCGCCTACAATCGGTTGACCGACACTGGGCGTGGCGGGAAGATTGATTACCGTCTGGGCACGGATGGAAAAGGCAGCGGCCGATGCCAATGACAAGGTGATTAGTAATGAAGTCCTCATAAGCGTGGCCGACGGTGAGTCGGCGTTCGGGGTTGATCTCGATGCAATCTAGTCCCGGGAGAATCACCTCCCTAGTGACGAGTTGTTCGCCGTGAGGAAGCGGCGTGATTCAGCGATTCGCCCGCGGATCGAGCGCGTCGCGCAGGCCGTCGCCGAGGAAGCTCAACGCCAGCAGCGTCGTCGTGAGCACGCCGGCTGGGAAGACCAGCAACCACCAATAGATACGGATGGGATTGATCTGCTGCGCGCCGTCGGCGATCAGCGAACCCCAGCTCGCCATCGGCGGCTGGATGCCAAGCCCGAGATAGCTCAAAAACGATTCGTAGAGGACGACCGACGGCACCGTGAGCGCGAGGTAAACGATGATCACGCCGGAGATGTTCGGAAGGATGTGGCAAAAGAGCAGGCGCGCGTGGCCAGCGCCGAGAGCGCGACTGGCATCCACGAACTGCCGCGTCCGCAGCGAGAGCACTTCGCCTCGGACGATCCGCGCCATCGTCAACCACGACACCGCGCCGATTCCGAAAAACAGGAACAGCAGACGCACCGCTTCCGGCGCGCCACCGGCGAAAGTCTTCGCCAGCCATTGTTTGACCAGCACCTCCAGCGTGGTGATGAGCACGATGACGAAGATGATCGAAGGCAACGAATAGAGAATGTCCACGAACCGCATCATCGCCGCGTCCGTCCGTCCGCCGACGTAGCCGGCCACCGAGCCCCACAGCACACCGATGACGAGGCTCACCGCCGCGCCGACGGCACCGACCAGCAGCGAGACTCGCGCGCCCGAGGCCACACGCGCGAGTTGATCGCGCCCGAGAGCGTCCGTACCAAACCAGTGTGCGGCGCAAGGCGGGTGGAACTGCGCGTCAGTGAGTTTATCCGGCGCCCATGTGAGTGCTTGCGGTAGGTGCGGCGCAAATGTGGAATGGCTGAAGAGCGGCCAGATCAGCACCAGCGCGAGCAGCGCCACCATGAACGCGCCGCTCATCATCGCCACGCGATGCGACATGAACCGCCGCCGGGCACGTTGACCAGGCGAGAGATGTTCGCGGCTGTTGATGACGAGGTCATTCATGCTTCACGCGCGGATCGAGCAAGCTGTACGAGAGGTCCACGAGCAGGTTCAACACCACGAGCAATGCGGCGTACAACAGCACGAGACCGACGACCATCGTGTAGTCGCGGTTGAGTGAACTGTTCACGAGGAAGACGCCGACGCCGGGGATCTGGAAGATGTTTTCGACGACGAACGAGCCGGTGAGCAGATCGGCCAGCAGCGGTCCGGAATAACTCAGCACCGGCAACACAGCGAGGCGGAACGCGTGTTTCCAGAGGATGATCGACTCGCGCAGACCCTTCGCGCGTGCGGTGGTGATGTACTCGGCCGAGAGCGTGTTCAGCATCCCCTCACGCATCAACCGCGCGATCTTGCCGCCGAAGTAAAGACCGAGCGCGACCATCGGCAGCACCGCATGCCACGGGGTTTCCCAGAGACCGACGGGAAACCAGTGGAACTTCACCGACAGCCACATGATCAGTATCGGCCCGACCACGAAACCCGGCACGCAGACAGCCAGCAGCGCAAGGAAGCTGCCGCCGTAATCCGCCCACTGACCGCGCCGCACTGCGGTGTAGAAGCCGAGCGGAATGCCGATTCCCTGCGCGAATCCGAACGCGATGAATCCGAGCGCGAGTGAGACGGGCAATCCCTGCAGGAGGATGTCGTTGACGGTGTGGTTGCGGTACTTGAGCGACGGACCGAAATCACCGCGCGCCAACCCGCCGAGGTAGCGCGCGTATTGTTTCCAGAGCGGCTCATCGAGGTGATACTTGGCTTTGAGATTGCGCTCGATCTCGGGCGAAGCCGGCTTGCGTTCCTTATCGAACGGCCCGCCCGGCGCCACGCGCACCAGCACGAACGCCATGAAGCTGATGACCAGCAGCAGCGGGACGAGGTAGAGGGCGCGTTTGAGAAAGTACATGACGCGTCAACGCCTCTTGCGAATCGTGTAAATCGGATGTTCGTCGAGCACGTTCGAGTAGATGCCCTCGATCTTCTTCGGATCGTAGAACGTCACGCCCACGTAGAAATAGAGCGGCACGATCGGCAGTCCGTCGCGGATGAGCAACGCTTCGGCTTCGCCCAGCAGCGCGGCGCGCCGCTTCACATCCGTCTCCTGATTGGCGTCCCGGATGAGCTGGTCGTAGCGCGGATTGGCCCAGCCGGTACGGTTGTTGCCGTTGTTGCTCATGAACATGTCGAGGAACGTGTTCGGGTCGTTGTAATCGCCGATCCATGAGCTGCGGCAGAGGTGGTAATTCTTGTTCGATTGCTCGGCGAGATACACCTTCCACTCCGTCTGGCGCAGCTCCATCTTCAGCCCGAGCGTCTCCTTCCACATCTGCTGCAGTTCGACGGCGATCTGCTCGTGCAGCTTGCTGGAATTGTAAAGGTACTGGAACGGCGGAAAACCTTTGCCATCGGGAAAGCCCGCTTCGGCGAGAAGTTTCTTCGCCAACGCGACATCGTGGCCAAGCCCCTCGGGCGCGGTGTAGTTCGCCGTGCCGGGCGGCGTGAGGTGGCTCGCGGTCTTCTCGCCAGCGCGCGTGATGCGCTCGACGAGCCGGCGCTTGTCCACCGCCAACGCCAGCGCCTTGCGCACACGCGGATCGTCGAACGGTTTGTGCGTGACGTTGTAGCGATAGAAATAGGTGCCGAGATAATCGAAGTTGTGACAATCGGGACGACGCCGCAGCACGTCGAGCAACTCGGTCGGCACGAGTCCTTTGTCCCAAATGATGTCCGCCGAGCCGCTCTCGTAGAGATTCAACGCGGTGTTCGGCGATTCGACCGGCAGGAAATCCACCACCTCGTTCAGGACATTCGCGGCATCCCAGTGGAGTGGATTTTTGCGCACGCGGATCTTGTCGCGAATGCGCCAGGCATCGAGCGTGTAGGGCCCGCTGGTCGGTAGCGGCCGCATCATGATCCATTGATCACCGTGCTTCTCGATGGCCGCGCGCGGCACCACGGCCAGCGTGCGGAAGGCGCAGAGATCGAGAAAGAACGTGGCCGGCGCGATCAATTCCACGCGCAGCGTGTGCGAATCAATCACGTGCGCGCCGAGCGCGGCGAGGTCCTTGATTTTTCCGGTGTTGATCTCCTCGGCATTCTTCACGAGAAAAAGCTGGCCGGCGTAATCGCTGGCGGTGAGCGGATCCACGACACGCCGCCACGAATAGACGACATCCTCGGCGGTGATCGGCCCGCCGGTGGACCAAACCGCATTGGTGCGGAGATGGAACGTGAACACCTTACCGTCGGGCGAAATCTCCCAACGCTCCGCCAGCGCCGGTTCCGGCGTGGCGGTTTTGGCGTTCAACCGCGTGAGCCCCTCGAAGAGAGCGCCGGCGACGCGGCCATCGGGTTGGCCGGTGATGATGGCGGGATCGAGTGACTCGGGTTCCGCGCCGTTGATGATGGTGATGTCCGCGCGCGGCTCATTCTTGCCGCATCCCGCCAGCGCCAACCCGGCCAGCAGCAGGGCGAGAAAAGAAAAACACGCGACCCGTGGGCCGCGTGTTCTTCGAGAGTGATTCATTCTGGACGGCACGTCGTGAGCGTCGCAGGCAGGAATCATTGCGCGAGATTATTTCTTCGGCGCAACTGGAGCGTTCGTCGCCG
>SIAT01000084.1 GCA_009691645.1 Pedosphaera sp.
GCCTTTCGGTCGAGGCGCATCCATTAAAACGCTTGAACGTCCATCTGTCGGGGAGAGTCCACTTGGTGGAATCTCCTAGGAAATTGCTTTTTTGCCGCTCTCAATTCAGTTACCAACGGTTCATTACTAAACACGTTTCACCCATGCGCATCTCACTCCTCCTCGCCATTACGATTCTCACGACCTCGGCTCATGCGGCGAACTGGCCGCAATTCCGCGGGACGGATGCCTCCGGAACCGGCGCCGGCAAACCGCCGCTCCAGTTCAGTCCGAAGACAAATCTCGTCTGGAGTGCGGACCTGCCCGCGGGCCATTCCTCGCCGGTCATTTGGGACAAACGCATCTTCCTCACGGGCGTGGACGCTGGGAAACTCGTTACGCTCGCACTCGATCGCGCCTCCGGAAAAGTGCTTTGGAAAAAGACCGCGCCCGCTGAAAAGCTCGAAGCCGCGCATCGCATCAGCAATCCCGCCGCGCCCACCGCCTGCACGGATGGCGAGCGCGTCATCGTTTATTTCGGTTCCTACGGTTTGCTCGCCTACGATTTCACGGGCAAAGAACTCTGGCGGCATCCGCTGCCCCAACCGATCGTCGAGTTCGGCGCGGGTAGTTCGCCCATTCTCGTCGGGGATTTCGTCATTCAACTTTGCGATAGCGACATGGATTCTTTCCTCGTCGCCGTGGATAAGCGCACTGGCAAGGAAGCGTGGAAAACCGCGCGGCCGAGCCATCGACGCGGCTTTTCCACGCCCTTCGTTTGGCGGCACGACGGCATCGAGGAAATCATCGTCAACGGTTCGCTGAAAGTTTCCTCCTATGACCCGAAGGACGGTTCGCTCCGCTGGACTTGCCGCGGCATGGCGCGCGTGGCGAACGCCTCGCCCACCGCTGGCGATGGACTGCTTTTCGTGGCGAGTTGGAACATCGGCGGCGACGCGAGTGACCGCCTGACAGTTCCACCTCACGCCGAGTTTCTCGCTCAACACGACAAGAATAAAGACGGCTCATTCACGAAGGACGAGTTCCCCGCCGGCCCTTTCAAAGACCGTTTCACGCAGTTCGACCTCGATAAAAACGGGCTTGTGAACAAAGCGGAATATGAAGGCATGGCCGATCAATTCGTCCAGGCGGAGAATGCCATCTTCGCCATCAAGCCCGGCGGCCGCGGCGACATCACCAGCACGCACGTCGTGTGGAAACACAATCGCGGCCTGCCGTACGTGGCCTCGCCGATCTATCATCAAGGCCGCGTTTACACCGTGCGCAGCGGCGGCATGGCCACCTGCTGCGATGCGAAGACCGGCGAGGTCATCTACCGCGATGAGCGCCTCGGCGCGTTGGGCGATTACTACGCAAGCCTCGCGGCGGCGGAAGGTAACGTGTTCGCCATTTCGCAGAAAGGCACCGTGACCGTTTTCAGCGGCAGCAGCGCACCCGAGGTGATGGCACGGAACGAAATGGGGGAGACCGTCATGTCCACACCCGCGATTGTGGATGGAAGAATCTATGTGCGGACGGAAAAACATCTGATGTGTTTCGGCAAGTAGCGCAGCGGTTTCTCCCAACTTGCCAGTCCCTGTTATTTCACAAATTGGATTGAAAGCTTTCCACGGCCGGCGCATTTTCAAAGCTAGCCAGCACGACCCAAACAAATCATGAAACACACCCTATTCCCTTTCGCCATTGCCATCCTCCTCACCGGCACGATTTCTTTCGCCAAAGACAACCCGTCTGCCGAGCGCATTCATGAGCACATCCGCGAATTGCGACTGAAGGCTTCCGAGTTGAAGTCCGCAGGCAAACTGGACGAAGCCGAACGTCTTTTCCAGGAATCCGAAAGGCTCATGAAAAAGGCCGGTGGACTCCAGCCGGTTGCCGACAAGAAACCGGGCGCCGCCGCCAACAAGCGCGAGCAATGGCTAGCGGAGCGTGCGCAGAAAGTCCAAGCATTGCGCGCCGAAGGAAAGAAAGAGGAAGCGGAAAAACTAATCTTCGAGACGAAGGAACTTCTCCACAAAAAGCAGGGACAGAAGCCGGGCGAGACACCTCAAATCGGCGGCAAAGGTGATGACGCCCGCCGGAAGCATCTCTCTGAAGCGATCGCGCACCTGCGCGAGGCGGGAATGGCTGACTTGGCCGACAAGCTGCAGCAACAATTCGCCGTACACGGCAAGTCGGCAGAAGCCCATCAGAAGCCGCAGGATAATCCACCGAAGATTGTCAAAGGCCAAGCGCCCGATGCTGGGCAAAAACCAGTGAAGCCCCACGGCGATCTCCACCCAAAGGCCGCTGCGAATGATGACGCCCACGCTCTTCGTGCTGAGTTGGGGGAATTGCGCAAAGCCGTGCGTGAACTGCAGCAGATCAATCGCGAGCGCGCTCCGCGTAAAGAATAGTTCCAGCAGAAATACTGTCGGTCAGAAAACCATCAGACCGAGAATCACGAGTAGCACTCCCATCGCCATGCGCACGCCGCATACGGCGCGGATGCGATCGTCGTTGGCCAGTTTCCATTCAAGGATATCGCGCAGACGCCACGGCGAGACGGTCAGGAAGATTCCCGCGATCACCCACACGTAGGCCAGCGTGATCGGGTAGAGACGCCACGCAGTGTCGAGCCAGCGGAACTTCTCGATCACCACTTTCGCGAGAAGCAAGACGATGATCGCCAACCCGCGCACGGCGAGAAAATCCTTCACGAAAAAGCAGCTCGATACACCCACCACGGCGAAGCCGATGAGGAAGTATCGCTTGAACGCCTCGAATTCCGCCAGCGGTGTCGTCTGCACAATCCAGACGAACCACGCCGTACCGGCCAGCATCAGCACCCAACCACACGGCTCTGATCGCGGAAATTTGCGGAGGGCGACGCCGAATGCAGCCGGACGAAAACAGCCGAAGAAGTTTAGCAGAATCAGAATCGAACCGATCAGAATGGCGAGTTGGGCGGGCGTCATCGGCGGCGTTGGGTTAGTCGAGGTTGAGGATGGCAGGATCGCCGTAAAGAGTGAAGGAACCGGCGCGAACAATCTTGAGGTCGAGACGCTGGCCGCGATGACGTTTGTCGCCATCGAACACGACGATCTTGTTGCAACGTGTGCGGCCTTCAAGTCGCGCGGCGTTCCGGTGGCTCGGACCTGCCACGAGAATTTGCAGCGTGCGCCCGACGAGCCGCTCGAACTTGCGCGCGCCAATCTCGTTGATAAGCGCGAGCAGCCGCGCGTGGCGTTCCTCGATGATCTCTTCGGGTAATTGGGCCGGCATCACCGCCGCGGGCGTGTCTTTGCGCTGGCTGTATTTGAAAACATAAGCGTTGTCGAACTCGACCTCGCGACAGAGCGAGAGGGTCTCCTCGAAATCCGCCTCGGTCTCGCCCGGAAAACCGACGATGAGATCGGTGGTGATGCCCATCTCCGGCCGGACAGCGCGGAGCTTAGTGACGATCTCCAAAAATCGCACGCGCGTGTAGCCGCGGTGCATCAGCTTCAGCACACGGTCGCTGCCGCTCTGCAACGGGATGTGCGCGCTCTCGACGAGTTTCGGCAGACGACCGTACGCCTCGACGAGATCGTTGCCATAACCTTTCGGATGCGGCGAGGTGAAGCGGATGCGTTCAAGCCCCTCGATTTCGTGGACCGCCTCGAGCAGTTGCACGAAAGCCGACTTGCCATCGCGCGCCGGATAATCGCGCTTGCCGTAACTCGTCACGATCTGGCCGAGCAGCGTGATTTCCTTGGTGCCGCGCGCGACCAATTCGCGGCATTCGGCCACGATGTCCTCGATGCTCCGACTGCGTTCCTGCCCGCGCGTGTACGGCACGATGCAGAAGGTGCAGTACTGGTTACAGCCTTGCATGATGCTCACGAAAGCGGTGACGGGCACGGTCTTGGCCGAACCGTTCAGCAAATGCTCGCGGATGGTCGCCTCGCTCCCCTGCTCTTCCGCCGTGTCCACGATCTTCTGTCGACGGCCGGCAAGAAGATCGCCAATGTAATCGGCCGCGCGATGGAATTTCTGCGTGCCGAGGACGAGGTCCACGTCGGGAAGTTGGTCGATCAATCCCTGTCCGCGGCTCTGCGCCATGCAGCCCATGAAACCGAGCACCACGTCGCGGCGTTTCTTGCGAAGCTGGCTGGCAATCGCGGTCATCTTGCCGAGCGCCTTCTGCTCGGCGGCGTCCCGCACACTGCAAGTGTTGAGCAGAATCACATCCGCGACCGCTTCCGTGGAAGCGAGCGAATATCCTTTGGCCACGAGTTGTGCGGCAACAGCCTCGCTGTCGCGCTCATTCATCTGGCAGCCGTAAGTTTTGATGTAAACGGACGGCATCAATACAGGGCGCCGAAATTACGGCACGATGCCTCGAAAGAAAAGGCGGAAGATTTTGCAAACGGGCCGTTGCCCTTGCCGTTGCCCTCTGCTACACACTCGCCCCATGCAACCGCCTGAAAAGCCGGACATCCATAGCGAAGCCTTCCTCCACATGCTCATGCGCCGGCAACTGCGCCTCTCAATCGCCTGCGCCACGACGTTTCTCGTGACACTGCTCGGCCTGCCGCTGCTCAACTACTTCGCGCCGGAACTGATGGCCACGCGCATCTTTGGCTTCACGCTCACGTGGCTGATTGTCGGTATCCTGTTCTTCCCGCTGGTCTGGATCATCTCGTTCGTTTTCATCCGCCGCTCGATTGCGCTGGAGGAAGCCGAGGTCGATGAAGTCGCGCGCGGAAACGCGTCCGCCGAGCGGAAATAACCCACTGGGAACCCGCCATGATGCCTCTTCTCGCAAACGTCGATCCGTGGATTTTCACGTTCAGCGCCATCACTGTCATCGTCACCGTCGCGATGGGGTTTTGGTCCGCTAAAAAATCCAAGACCGCCAGCGACTTCTTTGTCGCCGGCCGAAGCGTGGGTGTGGGCATGAACGCCAGCGCCATCTCGGGCGAATACCTCTCGGCCGCGTCGTTCATGGGCGTGGCGGGGATGGTGATGTCGAGCGGTTACGACGCGTTGTGGTATCCAGTCTGTTACGCCTGCGGCTATCTGTTCCTGCTGCTCTTCATCGCCGGTCCACTGCGGCGGTTTGGCGCGTACACGATCCCCGACTTCGCCGAAGGCCGCTTCGATTCGCCGGTCTTCCGCAAGATCGCGGTCGTGTTCGTTCTCTTCATTGGTTTCTTCTACACGATGCCGCAGATGAAAGGCGCGGGCGTCACGCTCGCTTACATCTTCAAGGACATCGAGTGGATCGGCGGCGCGAAAGGCCTGCCCTACTGGGTCGGCGTGGTGCTCGTCGGCGCGGTGATCACACTCAACGTCGCGCTCGGCGGCATGAAGGGCATCACCCTCGTGCAGGCCTTCCAGTACTGGATAAAGATGTTCGCCATCTCCGTGCCGGTCTTCGTGCTGATGTCCGTGCACAGTCACTACGGAAACCATCTTCAAGCCAACTTGGTGAAACCCTCCGCAGGGATGACCTCGCAAGGCGACGCCTCGACAAGTTTAGAAACAGCCGCCGCTCTCAACCGAAAAGTCCTTCCTGAAAAAGCGCCGAAGGATGAAACCTGGATCAACCCCTTCGGCCCGCTCACCACAAAAGCCGCAAAGGCCGCCGGCTTGTCCGCGGAGGAATCGAAGCCCTATTCGCTCCTCTACACCTACTCGCTCATCATCGCGCTCGTCTGCGGCACGGCGGGCCTGCCGCACATCCTCGTGCGCTTCTACACCAACCCCGACGGTGTCGCCGCCAAACGCACCACGATGTGGGTGATGATTCTCATCGGCGTCTTCTACGTCTTCCCGCCTGTGTTCGGCGTGATGGGGCGCAACCTGATGCCCGAGTTGTACAACGGCCTCGCCGGCGTGAAAGGCACCGACGGCGTGGTCCTGAATCTACCGCTCATCCTCACCGAGAAGTACGGCACGCTCGGTGCCGTGCTCAGCGGCATCACCTGCGCCGGCGCGTTCGCCGCGTTCATGAGCACCTTCTCCGGACTGCTCGTCTCGATGACCGGCGCGTTGGCGCACGACATCTACGGGCGCATCCTCCGCCCGAAATCCACACCCGAGGATCGGATGAGAATGTTCAAGTTCTGCGCGGTAATCTGCGGCGTCGGCGCCATCCTGCTCGGTTTCCTCGTCGAAACCTTCGAGATCAACAAGCTCGTTGGCTGGGCGTTCGCCATCGCCGCCACCAGTTATTTCCCACTGCTCTTTCTCGCCACGTGGTGGCGGAACATCACGATGAAAGGAGCCGCCACAGGGATGCTCGCCGGCGGTTCACTCAGCCTCGTGGCCATCGCCAGCACGATGCTCGCCGACCAAGCCAAGTGGGCCGAGGGATTGAAAATCTGGTACACCACACACCCGCTCGCCCGCACGCTCGCCGAGCAACCGGCCATCTGGGCGCTGCCGCTGGCCATCGTATTGATGATTGTCGTCTCGCGCCTGACACGAAGCGAAGTGCCTGCGGACATCCGCATGAAGATGCTCGTGCTCCACGCTCCCGAGAAGCTCGGCCTCAAGCAGGAATACATCCAGGAACACCAAGCGGGACACTGAGCCGATTCCGCGACCGTGGACGGTGGGCAACTCAGCGCTTGGGTTTCTTCTCCAGCTTTTGCAGCTTGGGACTGATGACCAGCGCGCAATAAGGCGCGTTCGGATTGCGGCGGAAATAGTCCTGATGATACTCCTCCGCCGGCCAGAACTTCGTGACGGGGATGATCTCGGTCACGATTGGATTGCGGGACTTCTTCGTCGCCACCTGCTTTGACTTCTCAGCGATGGCTTGCTGCGTCTTGTCGTGGCAGATCACAATCGAGCGGTACTGCGTGCCTTCGTCGGCGCCCTGCCGGTTCAGCGTGGTTGCATCGTGGGATTCCCAGAAAATTTCGAGAAGCTGCTCGTAGCTGATCTTGGCTGGATCGAACTCGATCTGCACCACCTCGGCGTGACCCGTCGTCCCTTCGCAAATCTGTTTGTAGGTCGGGTTCTGCGTCTTGCCGGCCGCGTAGCCGGACACCACATCCCGCACGCCATCAAATCGCTCGAACACCGCCTCCACACACCAAAAGCAACCGCCACCGAACGTCGCAAACTGCGTCTTCCCCGCCTTTGGCTCTGCACTCGTGGCATTCATAATCAGAAATCCCGTCAGCAATGATACTAGCACTGCAAGGTTTGCGTGTCGTTTGAGTGAAAATGAAATCTGGAACTTGCTGGAATTTAGAAACTGAATCACACCCTCACTATCGGTATCACCATGAAAAATGCAAGCTACGACAGGAGAAGGCTGTTTGCAGCATTCGATCAAACTGCTAAAGTCGCCGCGCATGGCCTTTGAATCTTTCCGCGACTTCATCGAGCAGCTCGACCGCGCCGGTGAACTCATCCGCATCACCCAGCCCCTCGCCACCGAACTGGAGATCACCGAGCTGGCCGACCGCGAGATGAAGAAGCCCGGCGGCGGCAAGGCGCTGCTCATCGAGAAGCCCACCGTCAACGGCGTGGTGTCGCCCTTTCCCGTCGCCATCAACACGCTCGGTTCGCACAAGCGCATGGCGATGAGCATGGGCGCGGACTCCGTGGACGCCGTCGCCGCCGAGCTTGGCTCTCTCATGAAGGCCAAGCCGCCCACCGGTTTTCGCGAGGCGATCAAGCTCCTCTCAC
>SIAT01000085.1 GCA_009691645.1 Pedosphaera sp.
CCGACGTGCGATGAGGCAGCGCGTGCCGTATTCGCGCGTGTCGTCGTGGTCCAGTCCGTAAAGTTTGCGCGTCGCCTCGCTTTCGCCGGTGATGTCGAAGGCTTCTTTGGCGGCCGTCTGCATGCGCGCAGCCAGTTCGTAGCTGGCGATGCGGGCTTCGACCGCGTGTTCGCCGGGCAGACGCGCGGTGTGGTTTGAATTCAGCTCGGCCAGCAGATCAAGATAATGGCGCTGCGCATTTCCGCGCAGATGAGCGGGCGGGTCGAGATTCAGGATACGCGGTTCTTTGGCGCGCAGCACGGTGCCTTGATACAAGCTGGGCAACCAGCCGTTGCTCCAATTGGACATGGTGTCGACGGGATAACCGTTGGGATCGGAGAGCACCATGTACGCCGGCAGGTTTTCCGAGGCGCTGCCCAGCCCGTAGGTGAGCCACGAGCCGAGGCTCGGCCGCCCGGTGACCGCGGGCACACCCGAATTGATGTAGCGGATGGAAACCTCGTGGCCGTTATGACCGCTGTGCATGGAGCGGATGAGGCAGAAATCGTCCACGATGCGCGCAGTGTGCGGCAGTAACTCGCTCAACTCAGTGCCGCACTGGCCGTGCTTTTGGAACTTCCACGGGCTGCCCAGAAGATTGCGGCTGGCATCGCTGACAAAACTGTAATCCACGTCGCCGGAGTAGGACTTGCCGTCGAGGCGGGTCAGTTCGGGTTTTGGATCGGTGAGATCCATGTGGCTCGGGCCGCCGTGCATGAAGAGCGAGATCATCGCGCGGGCTTTCGGCGCGAAATGCGGCTGCTTCGGTTTCAGGTCGAACGAGCGCTGTGCGCGGGGAATGTTCGGCGGCGTGGCCAGCAGGTTGTCACGCTGCAGAAGCGTGACGAGCGCGAGGGATCCGATGCCCATCGCGTCGCGGGCCAGAAATTCGCGGCGGCTGAGCATCGGTGTGTTCATGCCAGGATTTCCTTCACCACGCGCGCGGGCTGGCCATCGGTGAGCGTCTGCTCGATCGCGTTGCGTTTGTAAACCAGCCGGGTGTGATCAAGGCCGAAGAGGTGGAGCAGCGTGGCGTGATAATCGTAGTGGTGCACGATGTCGCTCTCGGCGTTGAGGCCCCACTCATCGGTGGTGCCGTGGATGTGGCCGCCGCGGATCCCGCCACCCGCCAGCCATGAGGAGAAGCCGTACGTGTTGTGATCGCGGCCAACGCGGTCGCGGCCCGTGTCGTTTTGGATGACAGGCAGGCGACCCATCTCGCCACCCCAGTGGACGACGGTGCTGTCCAGCAGTCCACGGGATTTCAGATCCTTCACCAACGCGGCACAGGGCTGGTCGATCTTTTTGCAGGCGGCAGGCAGCGCGGTGAGGAGGTTGCCGTGGTGATCCCAAAATTGGTTCTGTGTGAAGATCTGGACGAACCGCACACCTCGTTCGACAAGTCGCCGCGCGATCAGGCATCGCGTGCCGAACTCGCGAGTCGAATCCTGATCGATGCCGTACAGTCTTTTGGTCACCTCACTTTCTTTGCTGACATCCATCGCCTCGCCAGCAGCCATCTGCATGCGTGCGGCCAGTTCAAAACTGGCGATGCGCGCGTCGAGGTCCAACTCGCCCGGATGTCGGTTGAGATGCTCCCGGTTCAGCTCGCTTAACAAATCGAGGAATTGTTTCTGCGGTTGGCCTCGCAGGTGTTCCGGCGCCTCGAGGTTGAGGATGCGCGGTTCGCGCGGGCGCACCACTGTGCCTTGATAGAGCGAGGGCAGCCAGCCGGCCGACCAGTTGAGCACTCCGAGCACGGGTAGATTCGCCGGATCGCGGAGCACCATGTAGGCAGGTAGATTGTCGCTCTGGCTGCCCAATCCGTAGGTGAGCCAACTGCCGAGCGCGGGTCGGCCGCTGATGGGTCGGCCGCTGTTGAGGGCGTCGATGGATTGTCCGTGGTTGTTGACGGCCGTGCGCATCGAGCGGATGAGGCACACGTCGTCGGCGATCGAGCCGAGGTTGGGCAGCAGTTCCGAAAGCTCCATTCCGCATTGGCCATGGCGCTGGAATTTCCAAAAGCTCGGCAACACTTTCGGGCTGGCTTGCGCGGCGTTATCGTACTGGATCTTGCCGGGGAAAACCTGACCCGCATATTTGTCCAGAATCGGTTTCGGATCGGTGAGGTCAATGTGGCTCGGCCCGCCTTGCATGAATATCGAAATCATCGCCCGAGACTTCGGCGCAGCTTGCGGGGCTTTGGGGAGGAGCGAGTGGGACTCGCGGACAAGGTCGGGCTTGATGGGGCTGGCCAGTAGCCCTTCCCGGTGCAGCAGCCACGCCAGCGCCGTGCCGCCGATTCCCATCGCGTGAGTCGCGAGGAAATGCCGGCGCGTGGCCTTGCTGTCGCGATCAGTCAACATAGATGAATCCGTTGGAGCTGATCAGGGCGTGGCAGTAGCTGGTGAGCGCGGTGAGGCCGGCTTCCTTGTCCTTCTGTTCGGTGAAGAGCGCTGTCTGCGTTGTCAGAAAGGCGCGTGCGCGGGTGAGGTCCGCGGCGTTCGGTTCCCGGCACAGCACAAGATTCCATGCGAAGGCTATCTGCGGGTCGAGTTTTTCCGGATGCGACTTCTGCAATCGGGCGGCCAGCGCGCGGGATTGGCCGAGGATGAAATCGTTGTTCATGAAGATTAACGCCTGGGGCGCGACGGTGGAGACGGGGCGTTTGGCGCAACTCGGTTCCATCATCGGCGCATCGAAGGCGTTGAAGAGCGAGAGCACCCGCGAGCGGCGCGCTTGGATGAAAACGCTGCGGCGGTACTGCTGGCCTTTCAGATCCACGACTTGGCCGGGCTTGCGTTCGCCGTCGAGATTTTCGCGGCCGATAATGAATTGGCCCACTTCGTCCTCCATCACCGAAACGGGTTTGCCGAACATTTCCAGATTGATCTGGCCGCTGATGGCCAGGGCACTGTCGCGGATGATCTCCGCTTCGATGCGGCGCACGTTCATCCGGCCGAGCAGCCGGTTGTCGGGATCGGCGTCGTCAAGTTGCTTGGTGCGTCGCGCGGTTTGCCGATACGCGTGGCTGGTCATGATGAGTTTATGGAGGCGTTTGAGTTGCCAGCCGTTCTGGGCAAAATCCACCGCGAGCCAATCGAGGAGTTCGGGGTGGCTGGGCAATTCGCCGAGCCGTCCGAAATCGCCTGGCGTATCCACGAGGCCGCGCCCGAAGTGATGCAGCCAAACGCGGTTCATCAGCGCGCGGCCGGTGAGCGGATGCGTGCCGTCGGTGAGGCGTTTGGCCAGCGCGAGTCGGCGGCCGGAAGACGTCAGCGCGGGATCTTTTTCGGGGATCGGATTGGTGGGCAGTGACACCACGGTGAGTTCGCCGGGCTTCACTGCGTCTTTCGGTTGGGCGTGATCGCCGCGATGAAAGAGGCGGGTGACCGGCAGGGGGCCGGGGGATTCGGTGAGTGCGCGGACGAAATGTTCTTCGGGCTTGGTGTCGCGCAGGTCCTTGGCTTTGGCGGCCAGGTCCTTCAGGATTTTCTCGGAAAGCATGTCGCGGAAACGCTGCGCTCCGTCCGTCAGCGGTTTCAATTCTGCAGCGGCGGCGGAATCAAACTGGGAGAGGCTCGTTTCATCCACCGCGGCGGCGGGATGCGAGGCGAGGAGTTGTTTTTGTTCCCCGGTGCGTTTGTCGGCGGCGGTCTGGCGCGCGGTGTCGAGGAGGGCGCGATTGTTTTCGGGGGCGGCTGCAATGGCGGCTTTTCGGATGCGCTCGATGTGGGTGGCGAGTTTCGCTTTGCGTTCGGTGTCTCGCTTGCCGGCTTCGATGTTGTATTCGTTGTCGTAGAGATAAAGTGAGCCGGCGCTGATGTTGCCGATACTCGGATGATCTTTGAGGAGCGCTTTCTGTTCGGCGGTGCGGCTGGCTTCGGGCGTGCGGTACGCGGTGCCGAGGGAGGGGCGCAGTTTTTCCGGCTGCTTGGCGAGTTGCCAATCAAGGGTGAGGCCGATGAAGTGATCGACTTTTTTCGCGCGGTCGGCATCGATCAACTGGGCTTGTTCCTCGATGGCGGCGGCCTTGGCGCGGTCGGCGTCGGTGTAGAGGGAAATCTGGCGGGCGGCGGGAGTGCGCCAGTTGTTCCAGTCGAGGGCCGGCTCGAAGACGGCGCGCATCCGGTAATAATCCGTCTGCGGAATGGGGTCGTAACGGTGGTTGTGACAGCGGGCGCAATCGAGTGTCAGTCCGAGCAGGGAAGTGCCGACGATTTGCAACGTGCCGGCGATGGCTTCGTTGCGCGCGAGTTTTTCATCGCCGCCCTGGCCAGTGCCGTCGGGCGCCATGCTCAGGAAACCGGTGGCGGTGAGCTTGTCGATCTGGTCGGGCGAGAGATTGGCGTAGGGAGGTTTGATCATCTCGTCGCCGGCGAGCTGTTCTTGAACGAAGCGGTCGAATGGCATGTCGCTGTTGAAGGCGCGGATGACGTAATCGCGGTAACGCCACGCCCACGGGCGTTCCGTGTCGGCCTCGGTGTAGCCTTCGGAATCGGCGTAGCCGGCGACATCGAGCCAGTGGCGTCCCCAGCGTTCGCCGTATCGCGGCGAGTCGAGCAGGCGATCGATGAGTTTGTCGTACGCGTCCAGCGCGGTGTCTTGGAGAAATAGATCGATCTCTTCGGGCGTCGGCGGCAGGCCGGTGAGATCAAATGTGGCGCGACGAATCAACGTGCGCCGATCCGCCGCCATCGACAGGGAAAGCCCCTTCTGTTTGAGACGAGCGAGCAGAAAGGCGTCGATGGGATTGCGGGCGCCGTTGTCGGGGACGGTGGGTTTTTGGAGCGGTTGATACGCCCACCACGCGCGTTCTTCCTCGGTGATCAACGCGGTGTTGGGATCCTCCGGTTCGGCGCGCGCGGTTTTCGCGCCGCTGGCGATCCACGAGCGGATGGTGGCGATTTCAGTGGGGGACAATTTTTTTCCGCCTTTGGGCATTTCACCGCTGGCGATGTTTTTGTAGAGCAGACTCGAATCGGGTCGGCCGGAAACGATGACCGCGCCGTGTTCGCCGCCTTTGAGGAGCAACCGTTTCAGGCGCACATCCAGCCCGCCTTTTGTTTTGGCGTCTTCGCCGTGGCAATGGAAACAGTGCGTCTTGAGAATCGGCCGGATGTTCTTTTCGAACGTCAGCGGCGCATCAGCGGCGGGCAGGGGGGATGCGGCGAGCCACGCTCCGATCGCGGCGACAAGGGCGAATTGCATTGTCTGTGCCATTGGCATTTCGACAAATAGAAGACCTGATTCATTCAATCGGAAAGCCTGATTTTTGATTGGTCAAACGCGGTGACCAGACTAGAATCCGAGTTGAACCTCTATGAAAACGGACACACGTTTCTTTCTTTCGACCCTCGCCATGTTGGTGGCGATCACACAATTGACTTTGGCCGCCGAAGTCGAGTTGCAACCTTTGGCCGCCCAGGCCGCACGAGTGGTCAGCGCGCTGGAATATTTGGGTGAACCACTGGATGCGAAAACCAAAGCCGCCCTCGAAAAGGCTGGCTCGGTTGAGGAAATCCAGAAGTGGCTCGACGCGCGCGTGCTCTTCACCGTGAACATCAATCCAGAGATGCGCGTGAAAGTGGCGACGGGCGCGGCCAAGCTGGAGTTGGCGCAGAATGGTTGGCGACAATTTCTGGTGAAGGTCGTGAACGAATCGGGCACGACGGCCCCGCTGCGAGCGTCCAGCCCCAACGCGCAGCGGTTATTTAATTCGCCGCCGGCAGAGGTGGCCAATCGCTGGCTCGATTTGCAGATGTTCGACGCCCAACCGCTGCGCCCGACGTTGAGCGGGTTGCCGGTCGAGTATCGCCTCATCCAGCTTTACAGTCGCGATGCGGGTAAGCGCGAGGCGAAGATCGCTTTCAACGTGGGGCAGGGCACGCAGGATCTTGGCTTCCGAAATGAGGTGGATGTAGTTTTCACGACGCAGCCGGCGCTCGACGTGGTCTTCGGTGTGAAGGATGAAAATGGCAAGCCGACCACGGCTTCGTTCATCATCCGCGACGCGCAGGAGCGCACGTACCCGTCGCAAGCCAAGCGGCTGGCGCCGGACTTCGCGTTTCATCCGCAAGTGTATCGTGAGGACGGCGAGAAAATGAAACTACCCGCGGGCGTTTACACAGTCGAATTCCAGCGCGGGCCGGAGTCGCTCATCAAAAGGCAAACAGTGACGATCTCTGCCGCGACGAAGCGGCTGGATTTCAAAGTCGAGCGCTGGGTGGATCCCTCGTTGCTTGGCTGGATTTCTGGCGACCACCACATTCACGCCGCCGGTTGCGCGCACTACACGAATCCCACCGAGGGCGTTCACGCGCCTGACATGATGCGCCACATACTCGGTGAGGATTTGAAAGTCGGCTGCAATCTCACTTGGGGGCCGTGCTTCGATTATCAGAAACAATTCTTCACCGGCAAAGAGGACAAGGTCTCGACGTTTCCCTACATCCTGCGCTACGACGTGGAGGTGTCGGGCTTCGGCTCGCATCAGAGCGGGCATCTTTGCCTGCTGCAACTCAAGGATCAGATGTATCCCGGCGGCGACTCGAAAAATCACTGGCCCACGCTAGGTCTCAACACGCTGCGTTGGGCAAAGAAGCAGGGCGCTGTCGTCGGGCCCGCGCATTCCGGCTGGGGTTTGCAGCCGGTCGCGCCCGGCAACAACGCGCCGGTTTCCAGCAAGACTTCCGGTGGCGCAGTCGCCGCCGCCGACGCGCTGCCCAACTACGTCATCCCGCCGTACAACGGCATCGGCGCGAACGAATACATCATGAACGTGACTCACACCGTGCCCGGCCCCAAAGGCAATCTTGTGCCCGCTGTGGACTTTCTTTCGATGGTGGACACGCCGCACTTGTGGGAGCTGAACATCTGGTACCACACGCTCAATGTCGGCTTCCGCACACGCATCAGCGGCGAGACGGATTTCCCGTGCATCTACGGAGAGAAAGTCGGACTGGGTCGCAGCTACGTGAAACTTCCCGCCAAGTGGACTTACGAGGATTGGTGCGAAGGTATCCGTGCCGGTCGCAACTACGTGAGCGATGGGAAGAGCCACATCATGGAATTCCAAGCTGTTCCGATGGACTTCCGTCGAACCGATGGAGCTCCTCGTTCCAGTTTCAGGGTTCCCGCGCTCCCTGTCGGCATGAACGGTAGCGAACTCAAGCTCTCCGCTCCCGGCACCGTGAAGCTCTCCGCGAAAGTCGCCGCGCGACTCAACGAACAATCCAATCCCGCCATCAAGAACAGTCCGCAGAGCGCGAAGCCGTACTGGGACATCGAGCGAGCGCGCATCGGCGACACTCGCACCGTCCCCGTCGAAGTCATCGTCAACGGCCAACCCGTCGCCAAGCAGAACATTCTCGCCGACGGCACTGCCCGCGACGCGACGTTTGATGTGAAGATCGACCGCAGCAGTTGGGTCGCTCTGCGCATTCTGCCCAGCTCGCACACGAATCCAATCTGGGTGATAGTGGGCGACGAACCTGTGCGCGCCTCCAAACGCAGCGCCGAGTGGTGTCTCAAAAGTGTGGACGTTTGCTGGTCACAAAAAGAGCGCACTTACAAAGCCGACGAAAAAGAACAAGCCATAAAAGACTAC
>SIAT01000086.1 GCA_009691645.1 Pedosphaera sp.
GCCGCCAATCGGGTGATGCGCGCCACCTCGGTCGGCAACGCGCCCCCGTTGGTGTCGCAGAGCGTCACGATATCCGCGCCGGCTTTTTCGGCGGCGAGCCACGTGGCCAACGCGTAATCGGCGTCATCCTTGTAACCATCGAAACCATGTTCGGCATCGTAGATGACGAATTTCTTCTGAGCTTTGAGAAAGCGAACCGTGTCGCTGATCATCGCCAGATTTTCTTCCGGCGAACAACGCAGCACCTCTTTCACGTGCAGCAGCCACGTCTTGCCGTAAATGGTGACAACGGGCGTCTCGGCGTCGATCAGCAACCGCACCTGCTCGTCGTTCTCGACAGCGGTGCCTTTGCGGCGTGTGGAGCCGAAGGCCGCGAGCTTTGCGTTGCGGAACTTCCTGCGCTTGGCCTGCGCGAAAAACTCGATGTCCTTCGGGTTGCTGCCCGGCCAGCCGCCCTCGATGTAATGCACGCCGAAGGCGTCGAGCTTCTCGGCGATGCGGAGTTTATCCGCCACCGAGAAATTAATGCCCTCACCCTGACTGCCATCGCGCAGGGTTGTGTCGTAAATTTCAACGTGCGGTTTCATCGCGCCCGCCGAAGCGGAATGCGATTTCTACGATATTTGAGATCCGATTGCCAACCTGAAACCAGAATCCCGAAAGCGGCGCGCCATCCGCCGCCTCACGCGGCGAGGTCGAGTCGCTCCTGCAAGGGACGCGCTTTCGACTCGGGCGGCGTCACGACGACGGCATCCAACACCTGCCGGATGCGCGCGAACCACCACTGCGCCCGATCCAGCCGGGTCTGGCGGCGCGGGGTCCGATGAGGCTGCGGGTTGTTGTTGAAACTAAGTTCCATCTGCGTGTTTGGTGTATTCATCTTGGTTCCTTTCAGTTACGCGCCGACTCTAACGCAGCCGCTTAGACAGATACGGTCTAACCAAAAATATTTCCAACTGATGCCGCGCACAGCAAAGGCAGTTAAAAGGCTTGTCTCGGGAGCGTGTTCTTGGCGTTGTTGGCGTAGCAGAATGTTCATCGCCTTCCACAAACCCTACGGGGTGCTCAGCCAATTCACGGCCGACGGCTCACCCAATCGTTCGCTCGCGGAGTTCGGCTTTCCAAAGGATGTCTATCCCATCGGACGCCTCGACGCGGACAGCGAAGGACTGCTGCTGCTCACCGACGAGCCGGGTCTGAACACGCGGTTGCTCCATCCCCGCCACGCGCACGAGCGCGAGTACTGGACACAGATCGAACACATCCCGACAGGCGCATCACTCGCGAGGCTGGAGAAGGGTCTCGTCATCCAAGGGCGCAAAACACTTCCCTGCCGTGCGTGGTTGCTCGAGCCGCAACCCGAACTGCCGCCGCGCGAGCCGCCGATTCGTTATCGTAAGAACGTGCCGGATTGTTGGATCGGTCTTGAACTGGTGGAAGGAAAGAACCGGCAAGTGCGCCGGATGACCGCCGCCATCGGCCATCCCACACTCCGGCTCATCCGTGTGCGAATCGGCACGTTCTGCTTGGAAAATCTGCCGGCGGGGAAATGGAAAATGTTGACCGAGAGTGAGAGAAGCCGTGTGACAGCCTGAATCTTTCCCATGGCAAGATTGCCATGAGATGCTGGCCGATGGCATAACGAGCGCATGCGCTATCGCCGGTTTGGCCGAACGAATCTGCAACTGCCCGTCTTCTCCTGTGGCGGGATGCGTTACCAACACAAGTGGCAGGACGTACCGTGGAGCGAAGTGCCGCACGAAGGTCAGGCGAACCTCGAGGCGACCATCCACCGCGCGGTGTCGCTCGGCATCCATCACATCGAGACCGCGCGCGGTTACGGCTCGAGCGAGATGCAACTCGGCCCGGTGCTGGCGCAGTTCCAGCGCGAGAAGCTCATCGTGCAGACGAAGGTCGCGCCGTTCGCGACGCAGAAGGAGTTCTTCGACACGTTCAATCGCTCGATGGATTACCTCAAGCTGGACCATGTGGATCTGCTTTCGCTGCACGGCATCAACAACCGGCAGCTCCTCGATTGGTCGCTGCGCAAAGGCGGCTGCGTGGACGCGATGCGCCAGCTCCAGCGCGAAGGCCGCGTACGCCACGTCGGCTTCTCCACCCACGCGACGACGGACATCATCCTCGACGCCGTGCGCAGCGACGAGTTCGACTACGTGAACCTGCACTGGTACTTCGTGAACGATCTGAACTGGGCGGCAGTCGAGGAAGCCTCGAAGCGCGACATGGGCGTCTTCATCATCAGCCCGAATGACAAGGGCGGAAAACTCTACGCGCCGCCGCCGAAGATGGTCGAGCTGTGCGCGCCGCTCACACCGATGCAGTTCAATGGCCTCTACTGTCTCGCACGGCCGCAGGTGCACACGCTGAGTTGCGGCGCGGCGCGGCCCAGTGATTTCGACGAACACATCGCCGCGCTGGAATTCTACGACAAGATTCCGGAAACCATCGCGGCCATCGAAAAACGGCTGCGCGCCGAGATGGAGCGCGTGCTCGGCGCCGACTGGTGCGCGCGCTGGCACGAGGGACTGCCGCATTACGTGGAAGTGCCGGGCGAAGTGAACATCAACGAAATCCTCCGGCTCTGGACCTACGCGAAATCGCTCGACCTCGTGGACTGGGGCAAGATGCGTTACAACCTGCTCGGGCAAGCCGACCACTGGTTTCCCGGCGAGCACGTGGCCAAGGTGGATTGGAAGAAGCTGCCGCAAACCGTCGCCAAAAGCCCGTTCGCCGCGCGCGTTCCAGACATCCTCCGCGAAGCGCACGAACTGATGCTCGACGCGCCCAAGCAGCGACTGAGCCAGAGCTGACGCATCAGGCCGGCTGGTTCCTCCGTTGACTTTATCTGATGCGCCGGGAGGATGCTCGCCATCAGACCCCGCCGCGCCAACCGCGCTGCCATTTCGGCGTTCACGCTGATCGAACTCCTCGTCGTCATCGCGATTATCGGCATCCTCCCCTCGATGCTGCTGCCCGCCTTTGGTAAGGCCAAGGAACGCTCGAGGCGCACACATTGTGCCAGCACGCTGAAGCAACTCGGCATGGTCGCCCAACTCTATGGGAACGACAATGAGCAGAAGCTCATGCCCGGCTACCGCAACGATAATCAATCACACACGGTTTGGATTCATAACGACACGGTGAAAGCCATTACCGATTACAGCGAAGCCAAGCTGTCCAGTTGCCTGAATCTGAACAACAACACCGGGCCTTTCGCCGACAGACCTGCGCTCGGTTATGTGATTGGCTACAGCTACAACGGCGGGCATCGGAAACCGTGGGCCGTCGAACCAGTGCCATGGAAATCACCCCAGAACCTGATGGACGATCCAAGCCTCGTGCTCTGGGCCGAGGCCAACGGGTGGGAGAAGGCTCCCCGGCGGTTGGGGGGTCGCGCCACATACCCGCGGTGGACCATTGGGAAAGAATGTCGGCGGTTTCCTGTACGGCAACGGACAGACCTCCAAAGAATGGGGCGCCGAGGGCGGCAACAACTGCAACCTGGACGGCTCGGTGGAGTGGAAAGCCATCAGCAAAACAACCGACTACTCCACCTATTCGGTCAACGCGCAATTCTGGAACTGCTGGTGAGCCGCGCCACTTACTAATAGTGCGGCGGCTTCGGATTGGTGGCGCGGATGCGCTCCAATTCCTGCGCCTCGACCGAGTCGGTCAGCTTCCGCACCTGCGCGTGGAGCTTCGTCATTTGCTTCCCCTGCTCCACCACCACCGCGTTGAGCTGTTCCACGGTGTGCTCCAAGAACGCGATCTGCGTCTCCAGCTTTTGATCGTGAGATTCGGACATGACAGTGGTCAGTTTTTTGCCGGCTTGGCCGGCTTGAGAAAATGTTCGAAGAACAGGCAGAGCTGCTCGTTCGACTCGTCGTTCGGCCCGTGTTCCTTGCGATTGGTCATCGCCACGCGATTCGTCTGCCCCAGCAACGCGTTCACCGCCACGGCGTGATTCAGCGCCAGCCAGCGTTTCGGTGGATCCTCCGCGCCACCAGAAACAAGGAACGGCCGCGGCGCCATCAGCGCGTGCAACTCGTGCAGATCACGTCCCTGCTCGATCATCACTTTATACGCGCCGGTGCGCGGGCTTGCGGGAGTGACGAGGCCCGGCTTGCGCGCCACCTTCTCGTCGCGGCCGAGATACCACGGTTCCCAATAGTTGATGCTGCCGCGGCTTTCCTCAAAGACGATGCCCGGATCGCTCCACGCAGCGACGGCGAACTTGTCGTACAAACACGAGGCGAACATCGCCCATTTACCACCGTACGAATGGCCCGTCACGCCGATGCGCGCCGCATCCACATACGGCAACTGTGCGAGCGTGGTGTGACAATTCGCGGCGACGTAGGCGAGGAATGAAAGCGGCTGCCAACCGGCCCGACCCGGCTCGGGCTTGCGCGCATCGCCACTAGGCGAACTGATGCAGAGCACGACAAAGCCGCGCAGCGCGAGAAGCCGGCCGAAGTCGCGATGCTGCTTTTCGTTCAGACCGGCGCTGGTCTCGGCATCGTAAAACGGCACGAGGACGGCGGGAAAAGGCCCCTTCCCTTCCGGCACGAGCAGATAGCCGGGCACAGTTTGTCCGGATGCAATCGGCACAGTGACCTTGTGCTGGATGAAATTTTCGCGGCGCGCCTGTTCGTGGAAGACGAGCTGCGGCTGCTCGATCAGCGGCGGCCACGAGCCCATCAGCTGATGCCACTCGGCGAGAATCTCGGCCCGCCGCTTCGCCCACTCTTCGGGCGTGCGCGCCATCCGGCCGGCGCCGAATCGCAACGGAGATTGAGAAGAACCGAGCTGGCCTTTGAACTCGGCGGACGGCTGGAAATGCGGGGCGATCTTCGTCCACGCGTCCCCGGCAAACGACAACCGGACGCTGATAAAAAACGAGAGCGAGACGAGGAGCGCCGGAATCAGGCGATCACCATAGGCGCGGAAGAGCGGCTTCATGGAATCGGCCGATGACATCGGCAGCGCAAATCACTTCTTCGGCTCGGATTTCTTGGGCTCCTTGGAATCGCTCTTGTTCGGCGCTTCCTTTTTCGGCTCCGGCTTGATTTCGGTGGGGCTGCCTTCCTTCTTCGGCGGCACGGCCGGAGTCTCCGGCGGCGCGGAAGCGTTGAGCTGCTTGAGCACCTCTTCAGTCAGATCGTTCTGGCCACTGTGGTAGATGACGATGGGAGCGAAGGGGCCGGACATTCCGGAAGAGTCGAAGGCCATCGTGTACCCAGCGGCTTTGCTCTTCGCGCTGATGACATCGCGGATTTCCGCCGTGAGCTTCTCGGTGACGTTGCGGCGCTGGGTGTTGAGCGTTTCGCGGCTGGAGCGGTCAAACTGCTGGAGAGCCTGCTCGATTTCGCGGATCTCGATCACCTTGACCTCGATCAACTTCTTACGCTTCTCGCGTTCCTCCGGCGAAAGCGCTGGGTCACTGGCGTTGCCCACCATTTTCTGGTGTGTCTCGATTGCCTTCTGGCGGTCCTCGGCCATCGTCTTGAACTTCTGCTCGAAGCCCGTGGCCTTCTCCTTCAGATCGGCCTCGGTACGTTTGGTTTTCCAGTAACCTTCAAAAGCCTTGCGCATGTCCACCGTGGCGAGTTTCAACTCGGCCGCGGCAGAGATGGTGGGGAGGGCGAGCGCGAAGGCGGCGAGGATGAGAGAACGGAGTGTGATTTTCATGGTGCGATTGAATCAGAATGCAGTGGTGTAGCCAAAACTAATGTTGAGCTGACCGCCGCCATTGCGGCCGTCATCCTTGATGGGGAAACCGTAGTCCATGCGGAGCGGGCCGAGGAAGGGAATGTCAATCCGCAGACCGAGGCCCCAGTTGTCATTACGAAGGTCGAACGGGAAATTATACGCGTCGCGAGAGACGCCGCCCACGTCGTAGAAGGCCGCCGCGCGAAGTATCTCGAGTGGCGTCGGCACGCTGTACTCGATTGTGCCGCGGTACATCGTCTTGCCGCCGACCGGCTCGCCGTCCGCGTCCCGCGGGCCGACCTGCCGATAGCCGAAGCCGCGCAGATTACCCGAGCCGCCGAGGAAATGGCGGTGCAGCAACGGCACGCGGGCCGAGTCGCCGTAGTTGTCTGTCACCGCCGCTTGGGCGACCAGCTCGATCACGTGATCTTCGCCGAAACCTTTGAAATACCACGCGCTGGAAAGATCTAGGCCGTAGAAATTAGCCTCTCCCATGAACGGTCCGCCCGCGAGGTCCGCGCTGAACTGCGTGCGCTGGCCGGCGTTCGGGATGCGGCCGCGGATGCCGGCATTGCGCGTGTCGTAAGCGAGGGTGCCTCCAAACTTGGAGATCAAATCGTGCCCGACTTCCTGGCTGATTTCGCTGGAAGCGGACGAGGCGACATCCGACACACCCGAGCGCTCGAAAGTGTAGTTCAGGCTGCCGCGCAGGAAATCGCTGCCGAGCGTGCGTGTCAATCCGAAGCGCGCACCGGTCTCATCAATGGTGTAGAGCCGAGTGCTGTCCTGCACCTGACTGTAGAAGTACTGCTCCCGGCTGTAGAGATTCACGTCCAGTTCGAGCTTTCGGCCCAATAGCCACGGCTCGACGATCTGTAGCTCGTACCGGCGCAGTTCCGAGCCAACAGTGGCGTTTACGCGGAGCTTCTGCCCGGCGCCCTGCAGCAGGTGCGGCGTCTTCCAGCGGAAAATATCGAAGTTTTCCTGCGCGAAACTGACGTTGCCGAACACACCAAAGTCCGTGCTGAAACCGGCGCCGATGCCGAAACGGCCGGTGTCCTTCTCTGCGACGGAAACAATCACGTTGGCGCGGCCGGGTTGGTCCTCGATCGCCTCGTAGTCCACTTTTACCCGCTCGAAAAGACGGAGCCCGTCGATGCGCTGCTCGCTCAGGCGCATCCGGCCGAGGTCAAACTGCTCGCCGGGCGCGATGGCCAACTCGCGGCGGATGACGATGTCCTTGGTTTTTTCGTTACCCTCGATGCGGATCTGTTCGATGGAGGTCTTCTGCCCTTCGGTGATGAAATAGACGATGTCCACGGCGCCCGTCTGCACGTTCGGCGCGCGCCGCACGCCAATCCGAGTGTTGGCGTATCCGCGGCTGCCGTAATACTCGCGAACGCCGTCCTCATCCTTGTTGACGAGACTGGGGCGGAAAATCGCACCCGGCCGGAGTTGGAGTGAGGCGGCGATTTCGTCCACTGGGAAAAGCAACGCGCTGGGTTCCTTGCCCTTTTCCGGCTCCTTCTCGATCTTGACGGTGCCGATGCGATACTGCACCCCCTCGGCGATCTTGAAGGTCACTTTCGCGAGCGAGATGGAATCCAACTGTTTCTCGTAAGTCTTGCGCGCGGCCTTCGCTTTGTCTTCAGCGGCGTCCAA
>SIAT01000087.1 GCA_009691645.1 Pedosphaera sp.
GCGCAGTTCCTGTTCCTCGATGGGCCCGTACTCCTGACCGTCGTCGTAGATTTTATACATAGCCGCTTTGAATCATTGGGTGGGACGGACTCTTCACACAGCTTAACGAAGCGCGTGCGGTGGCTCAATAAAAACTTCACCGACTCAGCGTTGCGGCAGAAAGAGCGTGAGGCATTTGCACGCGCCGCCGGCTTTGATGAACTCGCTCATCGGCACGGCGTGGCAGCGGTAACCGCGTGCAGCCAGTTCCGCCGCGAGTCGCGGACAGCCGGCCGGCAGCACGATGTCGTGGCCGAGCACGAGGTTGAGCACGCCAGCGAGCAGTCCCGCTTCAGCCGACAACTCGGCGAACTTCGTCGCGCACACGGGCGTTTCGCTCGAGGGTTTCCAGACGACGGTGTTGCCGAGCACGAGCGCGGGCAGGATTTTCCAGCTCGGCAGGGCGATGGGGAAATTCCACGGCGTGATGGCGGCGACGACGCCGACCGGTTCGCGCAGGCTCATCGCGAACTTATCCGGCAACTCGCTCGGCACCGTTTGTCCGAAGCTGCGCCGTCCTTCACCGCCGACGTGGTAGGCCATATCCACCGCCTCCTGCACATCGCCGCGGGCCTCGACGAGCGGCTTGCCCATCTCGATCGTGATCCAGTTTGGCGAGGTTTTCCTTGTGCTCCTTCAACAGTTCGCCCAACCGGAAAAGAATCTCCGCGCGGCGCGGTGCGGGGGAACGGCGCCGTGGTCTCGTGGTGCTCGGCTGGGACGCGGGACTTGGTGGTGCTGGTGCGTGACGAAAAAACGTTGGCGCAGTGTTTGGTCTTATATTTGCGGATGGTTTGGCGGTGGTTCATGCGGCCTCCCTTCTGGCCTCTTCATCGGCCAAAGCGTTGTCCAAAAGTTCGATGCCGGTCTCCGCTTCGAGGAGGTCCAGCGTGAGCGGCGGCATCAATCGCGCCATGCTCTGTACTCGACCGAGCAGCAGGAGCCCGCGTTCGAGGGCGTGGTGGAGTAACGCATCGCGTTCATCTGCCGCGGCGGCCACGGCGAGGCCCGCAGTGAAGTCTAGGAAACGATTGCCGTCCACGTCCCATACCCAGATGCCCTCAACCCGCTCGGCTACCAGCGGATACAGCGGCGTGAGGGACGGCGAGACGCAACGGGCGCTCCTCGTCCAAGATCGCCTTGGCTTTCGGTCCGGGAAGTTCGGTTAGAAGTTGCGGCCCAATCATACTTCCTCCGCTACCGTAAAGTAACCGCACTTCCGGTTTTTTAAAACGGAGGATATTTGTCAGCCGCGGAATCTTGCGGTGGAGGGGTAATTACAGGTTCACCACGTTTTGTGGATGGCCCGCGAGGAAGGCTTTTAGATTCGCCACGGCCGTCTCCATCAAGCGCGCCCGCGCGGCGCGTGTGGCCCAGGCGATGTGCGGGGTGAGGATGCAGTTGCGCGCGGTGAAGAGCGGGTGATCCGCGGGCGGCGGTTCGACGGAGAGGACATCCAGCGCCGCGCCGGCGATGCGGCCGCTGTTGAGCGCCGCGGCCAGTTCCGGCTCATTGATCAGGGGTCCGCGCGCGGTGTTGATGAGGAACGCCGTCGGCTTCATCAGCGCGAGACGCGCCGCGTTCACGAGACCTTTGTTCTCCGGCGTGAGCGGGCAGTGCAGGCTGATGATATCCGCTTCGCGGAAAAGCGTGTCGAGTTCGACGAAGGTGACGCTCTCGTTTTTTTTCGGCGTGCGCGATTGCGCGATGATTTTCATCCCGAAAGCCCGCGCCACCTGAGCGACCGCCTCGCCGATACGGCCGTAGCCGACGATGCCGAGCGTGAGGCCGTCGAGTTCGATGAGCGGATAATCCCAGTAACAGAAGTCGGGACTCTGACTCCAGCGGCCGGCGCGCACGGTCTCGGCGTGATGGCCCGTGCGATGAACCAACTCGAGGAGGAGCGCCATCACAAGTTGCGCGACCGACTTCGTGCCGTAGCCGGGCACGTTGCAGACGGACACGCCGCGCTCGCGGGCCGCCGCGGTGTCCACCACGTTGAAGCCGGTGGCGAGCACGCCGATGAAGCGCAGCTTCGGCAACTGCAGGATCGTGTCGCGACTGAGCACGGTTTTGTTCGTGATGAGAATCTCGGCATCGCGCGCGCGCGGGGCGATCTGATCGGGCGCTGTGCGGTCGTGAATGGAGCAAGTGCCAAGCGCGCGAAGGGCGTCCCAACTCAAGTCGCCGGGGTTCAGTGTGTGGCCGTCGAGGACAACGATGTTCATCGTTGTAAACTATAGTCAGCGGCTGCATGAAGGCGAGCGAGTCGTTGGTATATTCAATGGATTTAGATGAATTAGTTCTCGCGCGCCGTGCGTGGCTCCGCTAACGAAGTGGACATGAGCAACCCTTCTCCGGACTTACTTCTTCGTCGTCGTGAATTCCTCGCCACGGCCGGGTCCACCGCCGCTGCGTGGGCTTTGTTGCAGGACGCCGCTGGCGCTGAGAATCCCGCCGCGAACGTGGGGGATAAAACCTCGACCATCCGGCTCACCAGCCTGCGAACTTACTGGGTGGGGCCGATCGTGTTTCTGCGGCTGGAGACCAATCATGGCGTCGTCGGTTGGGGCGAGGTGAAAGGGGTGGACCCGCGCGTCTCGAAGCCGCTGGCTGAATCAATCTTCGAGTTGTTGCTCGGCGAGAATCCGACGCGCATCGAGCATCTGTGGCAGAAGGTGTACCGCGCGCATCGCGACATCCGCGGCGGCGCGTTCCTCGTCCACACGCTGGCCGGATTCGACATGGCGTTGTGGGACATCACCGGGAAGCTTTGGGGCGTGCCGATTTACCGGATGCTCGGCGGACCGACGCGCGACCGTATCCGCGTCTATCATACTGCAAAAGCACTCAAGGTTCCGCCGCACGGCATCTACGATCACTCCGGCACACCGGCGGATATTGACCGGATGGTGAACGCCATCAAAGCCGCGCGCGAACAGGTCGGGCACGACGGCGTGGTGATGTTCGACGCGCACAGTGCCGTGCCGCCGGCCACGCTCATCCAGCTCGCCGCCGCGATCAAACCGTACGACGTGCTCTTCATCGAGGAGCCCGCCGTGCCCGGCAACATCGAGGTCTTCAAGCGGCTCAAGCAATCGATCAACATCCCGTTGGCGACCGGCGAACGCGACCGGACGATCTGGGAATTCGTTCCGTACCTGCACGAGCGTTGCATCGACATCGTGCAGCCCGACTGCTGCCACACCGGCGGCATCACCTCGATGAAGAAGATTGCCACGCTGGCCGAGGCGTATCACGTGCCGCTCGCGCCGCATTGCACGGCGAATTTTCTCGGCATCGCCGCCAGCTTGCACGTCACCGCGTCGATTCCGTTCTTCCTCATCCACGAGTTTTATCCGAACAATCACGGCTTCAATCTCAAGGGGATCACGCGAATGGATCACGAGGTGGACAAGGACGGCTACGTCACGTTGCCACCGGGACCGGGTCTCGGCGTGGAGGTGGACGAGAAGCTTTTGGAGGCCGCCGCCAAGCTGCCGCAGACGTACAAGTGGCCCGGCGCGAAGTTGCGTGACGGCTCGGTCGCCGATTATTGAACGGCCGCGCGTCGGCGTTCAGGCGAACTGAATCAACTGCCGTACCGCTTCGCCCCGCGCGAGCGCGTCGAAGCCCTCGTTGATTTGCTCTAACCGCAGCGTCCGCGTGATGAGGCGATCCACCGGCAGCCGGCCTGATTGGTGCAATTCGATGAAGCGCGGGATGTCGCGGCGCGGCACGCACGAGCCCATGTAACTGCCCCGCACCACGCGCTCCTCGGCGCTGAGTGTGACGGCCGGCACGCTGAAGAGCCGCCGCGAATCCGGCAGGCTGATCGCCACTGTGTTGCCGCCGGGGCGCGTGACGTGAAACGCCTGCGCCATCCCGCGCTCGTTGCCCGTCGCTTCGATCGCGTGATCCACACCGCCGCCGGACAACTCGCGCACCACAGCCACCGGATCCACGGTCGCGGCGTTCACTGTATGCGTCGCGCCCAGTTCGCGCGCCAGCGCCAACTTCGTTTCCAGAACATCCACGGCGATGACGCATCCCGCCTCGGCCGTTCGCGCGGCCATCACTGCGCTCAACCCCACTCCGCCAAGACCGAACACCGCCACGCTCTCGCCGGGCCGCACGGCCGCAGTGTTGAACACCGCGCCCGCGCCGGTCACGACCGCGCAGCCGAAGAGCGCCGCCGTGGCCAGTGGCAAACGGAGGTCGATTTTCACCAGCGATTCGGTGACGGCGATTGTGTAGCGCGAAAAAGCCGCGATGCCGCAGTGATGATGCACCGGCAGGCCGCGCGGATTGGTGAATCGCCGCGCGCCGTTCAGCAGCGTGCCGGCGAGGTTGGCGCGCACGCCGTTTTCGCACAACGCCGGCCGGCCCGCCGCGCAGTAACGACACCGGCCGCAGGTGGGAATGAAACTAAAGATCACGTGATCATCCGGCGCGAAACCTCTCACGCCTGCGCCTGTCTCGCGAACGATGCCGCTGGCTTCGTGGCCGAGCACGATGGGGAGCGGGCGCGGCCGCGAGCCGTCCACCACCGAGAGATCGGAGTGGCAGAGGCCGGCCGCGGCGATTTCGACGAGCACCTCGCCGGGACCGGGCGCGGGGAGTTCCAGCTCCTCGATCACGAGCGGGCGCGTGGTGGCGTAGGGCGCCGATTGGCCCATCTCGTACAGGACGGCGGCGATAGTTTTCATCGTTGCGTGCGCGAAGATGGGCCAAGCGCGCGATGAAGGCAAACGCGCATTGCCGTTGAACCCGCTCGTGCCGATGAACTAACTTTCTGCGAGATGACTCTTGTCGGAAATCAGCAGGCGCTCGTCGCGGAGTTCTCGGCCATCCGCGATTCTCAGGCGCGGCTGGCCCGGGTGGTTGAGCGTGGCCGGCGACATCCGCCGCTCGCCGAGACGCAGCGGGTCGAGGCGAACCGTGTCGAGGGCTGCCTCGCGCGGCTCTGGCTTGCGTGCGAGTTCCGCGCGAGCGGTTGTCATTTCGCGTGCGATTCCGATTCCGCCGTTGTCAAGGGGGTCGCCGCATTGCTCTGCGAGTTTTACAGCGGCTACGCACCGGCAGAGATTATTTCCGTGGAACCGACGTTCCTCGCGGAGATCGGCATCACGCAGCATCTCACCGCTAACCGCCGCAATGCGCTGACGCGCGTTCGGGAAACGATCCGCACCTTCGCGCAGCGGCAGTTGAAAACATCGAGCAGCCCGAATGAACCCCCGTCTCTACGACGCGCATAATCATCTGCAAGACGCGCGGCTCGGTCCGGATCGTGACGCGCTGGTGGCGGTGGCATCGCTTGCGGGTGTGACGCGGATGGTCGTGAACGGCTCGTGCGAGGAGGATTGGCCGGCCGTGTTGGAACTGGCGCGCCGTCATCCGTGCGTGCTGCCGAGCTTCGGTTATCATCCGTGGTATGTGCGCGAGCGCACGCCACGCTGGCGCGAGGAACTAGTGCGTTTCCTCGACACCGTGCCGTCGGTCGTCGGTGAAATCGGCCTCGATCGTTGGATCGAAAATCCCGATCTCGCGGCACAGGAAGAAACCTTCGTCTGGCAGCTTCGACTCGCCGCTGAACGCGATTTGCCCGCGAGCATTCACTGTCTCAAGGCGTGGGGTCGCCTGCACGAATTGCTGCTCGCGAGCTTGCGGCCGGCGCGTGGTTTTCTGCTGCATTCCTACGGCGGTCCGCGTGAGATGATCGAGCCGCTCGCGCGTCTCGGCGCTTACTTTTCGTTCCCCGGTTACTTCGCCCACGCGCGGAAGGAAGGTCAGCGTGAAGTCTTCCGTCACGTGCCGCCGGATCGTCTGCTCATCGAAACTGACGCGCCGGATCAATTGTTGCCGGATGAGATCAACCGTCATCCGCTCAGCGATGCCGCCACCGGCAAACCGGTGAATCACCCAGCGAACCTCGCGGCGGTGTACGAGTTCGCTGCGGGATTTTTCGGCGAACCAGTGGAATATCTCGCCTCGCGTGTGGAGGAAAACTTCGCGCGTTTGTTTGGCTCGCGGTGAACCGAAGCGCAGGTCATTCGCGCGGTGCCGTCAGAAGCATCGCCACGCGCGACGCGGCGGCGAAACCGAACGCGCCGGTGACGAACGCCGCCGTGCCGTAGCCGCTTTCGCAATCGAGCTTCATCGCGCTTCCCGCTTCGCGCGTGGCGCAGATCGTGCCGTTCTTCCAGGAAAAGACCGGCGGCTCGGGTGAGAAAATGCAGTCCACGCCGATTTTTTTACCGGGTTTACGCTGAAAACCATACTCGGCACGGAGCCTGTCGCGCGTCTGCCGGAGCAGTCGGTCGTGCGTGGCGTGCGCGAGATCGGCCACACGGATGGCCGTCGGATCGCGCCGCCCGCCCGCGCCGCCGCAGGTGATGATTGGGATGTTTCGAGCGCGGCATTCGGTGATCAGCAGACACTTGTTGCCGACGTGATCGATGGCGTCGATGACGCTGTCGAATCCGTTGGCGAACAGGCGGGCAGCGTTCTCGGCTGTGAAGAATTCTAGGACGCTGTGGATTTCAATGGCTGGATTGATCGCTCGGATGCGTTTCACCATCACTTCCACCTTTGGCCGGCCGATCTCGCCATCGAGCGCGTGGAGTTGGCGGTTCACGTTGCTCACGCAGACATCATCGAGATCCACCAATGTGATCCGGCCGATGCCGGTGCGTGCGAGTGCCTCGGCTGCCCACGAGCCGACACCGCCGATGCCTACCACGCAGACGTGCGCGCGTACGAGGCGGGCGAGGCCATCGACGCCGTACAGGCGCCGGATGCCGCTGAAGCGCAGTTCGAGATCACTCATCGAAGCCAAGCTAACACTGCGTCGGGGGGCGCTGCCAAGTTTCTTGAGTGGATGTTCCGCAATTGAAGAACCGCGGTGCACCACCTATTCTCGCCGCCGTGAGCGAGACGAATTCAACCGCGAAGATTTTGGTTCTCTACGATTCTTTCTCCGGCAACACGGCTCAGATGGCCCAACTCGTCGCCGAAGGTGCGCGGCGCGTCCCCGGCACCGAGGTGCGGTTGCGCAGCGTGGACGAAGCGAGCGCGGCGGATGTCGTTTGGTGCGACGGCATCGCTGTGGGCAGCCCGACGAACATGGGCATTCTTTCGTGGAAGATGAAGCGGTTCTGGGACGAGACGATGCGGCCGCACTGGATGAAACTCGACGGGCGCATCAGTTGCGCGTTCAGCTCGGCCGGCGGCTGGGGCGGCGGAATGGAACTGGCCTGCCAATCCATCCTGACCGTATTGATGAATTTCGGCTTCCTCACCTTCGGCGTGACCGATTACGCGACGAAGATGCACACGCTCCACTACGGCGCGGT
>SIAT01000088.1 GCA_009691645.1 Pedosphaera sp.
TGCTCGGGCTTCTTCTTGAAATCAATCTTGTAACGGCAGGTGCCGAGGGCGGCAGCGGGAGTGTGCTTGAGCCCCTCGATGGTCTTGTGCTTCTCCTCGTTGATGTCAATCAACTCCTCGTTGAGGATGCCGAGGATGCCGTTGAGGCCGCCGTAGATTTCCTTGATGCATTCGTGGCGGCCGGCTTCCGTGATGACGCCGGCGATGCTGGCATTGATGGCGCAAGTGGGGCCGCCGGACTGGGCGACCAACAGGTTTCCGACGAGTTCAGACATAATTCTAATGGTGCTAAGTGACGGCGAAGTTGGGTTTACTGGAACAGATACTTCAGGGCTGCGCGGTGAAACTCAGCTCCAATACTCGCGCGGATCGGTAACCCTGCCGGTGAGGGCGCTGGCGGCGACGGTCGCTGGGCTGGCGAGATAGACTTCGCTTTCCTTGCTGCCCATGCGGCCGGGGAAGTTACGATTCGTCGCGCTGATGCACTTGAGGCCGCCCTTGTTCATCCGGCCAAAGGTGTCCACCGGCCCGCCGAGACAGGCGGCGCAACCGGCGTTCTCGGTCATCTGCACACCGGCATCCATCATGTGTTGCCAGATGGTTTTGTCGCCCCAGTAAGTGGTCTGCAAATCGCGCACGATCTCGGGTGTGGCCGGCACGCCGAAGGTGTCGATGACCACGTGACGGCCTTTCACGATGCGAGCGAACTCGATGAAATCGCTCGTCTTGCCGCCGGTGCAGGAGCCGATGTAGGCGCGGTCGAGCTTCATGCCGTTCATCTGCTTGGCCGTCTTGCGCTGGCCCGGATCAGGATGGCATGCGACGGTCGGCTCGAGCTTGTCGAGATTCACGACGAGGTCGTACACGAACGTCTGATTCTTATCGGCCTCGACCGGTTCGTAGCTCGACTTCGTGCCGTTGAGGCGCGTGCGTGCGTCCACATATTCCGCCGTGCGGGCGTCGAACTCGAAGATGGCGTTCTTGCCGCCGGCTTCGATGGCCATATTCGCGATGGTCATGCGGTCATCCATCGAAAGGCTGACGACGCCGGGGCCGTCGAACTGCAGCGCGCGGTAGGTCGCGCCGTCGAAACCGATCTCGCCGATGACGTGGAGGATGACGTCCTTCGCCATCACGCCCGGCTGGAGTTTGCCTTCGAGGCGGAACCGCATCGTCTCCGGCACTTTGATGAGCAGCTTGCCCGTACCCATCACGAAGCCCGCGTCGGTATTGCCGATGCCGGTGGCGAATTGGTTGAAAGCGCCGGCCATGCAGGTGTGCGAGTCGGTGCCGAACAGGATCTCGCCGGGGCGCGTGTGGCCTTTGGCGGGGAGCGCCGTGTGGCAGACGCCCGCGTAACGCGAGCCGTACTGGCGCTTGAGATTGCCCTTCGTGGCGTCGAACGCCCAGTTGCCGTTCGGATCGTCGATGACGTCGTAGAAGTAGGGCAGGCTCTGTTCGCGGACGAAGTCGCGCAGGATGTCCACGTTGCGGTTCGACTTCGAGTCGGCGGTGAAGATGTAATGGTCGGGAATGATGACGACGCGGTCTTTGTCCCAGACCTTCGCGGTCTGGCCGAACTCGCGCTTGAAGACGCCGATGGTGCCCGGCCCGCACACGTCGTGGGTCATCAGCACGTCGGTTTTCACCCAGATGTTGTCGCCGGCCTCGACATGGGCTTTGCCCGCCGCGCGCGCCAGAATTTTCTCCGTCAACGTCATAACAGACTCGTAAAATACACCGTTCACACCGAGCGCTGCAAACGAGAAAATGAACAGAGGCTTTTCTTCCGGTTGAAGCTTGAAGAAATTTCTCCCAGTTGCTATCCAACAGGCTGACTGAACAGGCTATGACTATCTCCTTTTGGAAAATCGTTTTCTGCGCCTCGGCAATGGCTCTCACGCACGTGGCATCGGCAGCTCCAGCCGCGGCCGCGCCTGCGCCCGCTTTCAAGTTCGCGGGCAAACGCACCGTTTTCTACAACCGCGACATCCGCCCCATCCTCGCCGAGCATTGCTTCGCATGTCACGGGCCCGATTCCGCCGCGCGCAAGGCGAGCCTGCGCCTCGATCGTTTTGAAGATGCCACGGCGCCGCGCGATGGTGGCGCCGCGATTGTTCCCGGCAAGTTGGATAAAAGCCTGCTCACCGCGCGCATCCTGACGAAGGACTTGGACGACGTGATGCCGCCGCCCTCGACGAAGAAACAGCTCAACACGACGCAGATCGAACTGCTCAAGCGCTGGATCTCCGAAGGCGCGCAGTACGAGCCGCACTGGTCATTCATCGCGCCGGTGCGCCCCGCTCTGCCGGCGGTGAAGGACGCGAAGTGGGTTCGCAATCCCGTGGACCGTTTCATCCTCGCGGACATCGAGCAGGCGGGATTGAAGCCCGCGCCCGAAGCGGATCGCCGCACACTCGCGCGTCGCCTGAGCCTCGACCTCACCGGACTGCCGCCCGCGCCGGCGGAGGTGGAGACGTTCGTGAACGACAAATCGCCGGATGCCTACGAGAAGCTCGTGGATCGTCTGATGGCCTCGCCGCATTGGGGCGAGCATCGCGGGCGTTACTGGCTCGATGCCGCGCGTTACGCCGACACGCACGGCATCCACTTCGACAATTACCGCGAGATGTGGGCTTACCGCGACTGGGTGATCAACGCGTTCAACCGCAATCTGCCGTTCGACAAATTCACAGTCGAACAACTCGCCGGCGATCTGTTGCCCGCGCGCACGGAAGATCAGCTCGTCGCCACCGGCTTCGTCCGCTGCAACATCACCACCAACGAGGGCGGGATCATTGACGAGGAATACCGCGTGCTGTATGCGCGTGACCGCACGGAGACCTTCGCCACCATCTGGCTCGGCGCGACCGTTGGCTGCGCTGTCTGTCACGATCACAAGTTCGATCCCATCACGGCGCGTGATTTCTATTCGCTCTCGGCCTTTTTCAACAACAGCACGCAGCCGGTCCGTGACGGCAACAAGTCCGATCCCGCGCCCGTGATCAAGATCATCGCCCCTTCGGACAAGATGCGCTGGACCGCGCTGGAGAAGGAAATCTCCGCTGCGCGCGAGAGCAGCGAGGCCCGCAAGAAAGCCGCGCGAACCGAGTTCGATGTGTCGATGGCGAAAGCCTCTGCCGCGGATCTCGCCAAACTTTTGCCGAGCGAAGGACTGGCCTTCCACGCGCCGCTCGAAGACGGCAACAGCAACGTGGTGAAAGCCGTCGTCGCCGGTCAACCGCGCGAATTGCCTGCCACCGCGCCGATCGCTTCGCAGGCCGGGCGCACTGGCAAAGCCGCGACAGCTTCCGCGCAAGGCATCGCCGAGGCTGCGGACGCAGGCGATTTCGACACGAAGCAATCGTTCACCGTCGCGGCGTGGGTGCGTCCGGCGAAGGACGGACAAACCGGCGCGATTGTTGCGCGCATGAGTTCGCTGCCGGCTTATGCGGGTTGGGATCTGTGGCTCGACACCGGCAAGCCGGGGATGCACCTGATCCACAATTGGGAGAAAAAAGACGCGCTCAAAGTCACCGCCACCAAAGCGCTGCCGTCGGGCCAGTGGAGCCACGTACTTGTCACGTACGACGGCTCGAGCAAGGCCGCGGGCGTGAAGATTTATGTGAATGGCGAATTGCAACCCGCTGCGCGGGCGACGTCGGACAAGCTCGCCGGAAGCATCCGCTCGAAAGCGCCGCTCACGCTCGGTCGCCGCAGTGATTCCAGCGCACTCGAAGGCGCGGGCGTGCAGGACGTGCGACTGTACGCGCGCGCCGTGCGCACCGACGAGGCGGCGTTGCTCGCGAAGGGACCGCGGTTGGTTGAACTCGCCGGCAAGCTGGCGGAGAAACGTTCCGCTGCCGAACAGGATGAGTTGTTCCAGTTTTATCTCGCCGCCGTGGACCAGCCGTATGTGAAATCGCAGATGGCATTCGCCGGGTTGGAGAATGAAAAGGAAACCATCCGCAAACGCAGCCCGGTGACGCACGTGATGAACGAGGCGGCCACCGCGCCGATGGCGCACATCCTCTCTCGCGGTGAATACGACAAGCGTCGTGATCTAGTCCCCGCCGCGACGCCGGCCGTGTTGCCGCCGATGCCCGCCGGTGCGCCGACGAACCGCCTCGGTCTCGCCCAGTGGCTGCTGCGGCCGGAGCAGCCGCTCACCACGCGGGTGACGGTGAACCGCTTTTGGCAGGAACTTTTCGGCAGCGGCCTCGTGAGGACCGCGGGCGATTTCGGCATCACCGGTGAATTGCCGTCGCATCCGGAATTGCTCGACTGGATGGCGGTGGAGTTCCGCGAGTCCGGCTGGGACATGAAGCGGTTCTTCAAATTAATCGTGACCTCGGCGGCGTATCGCCAGGCCGCGACGATCACGAAGGAGACGCTGGCCAAAGATCCGGGGAACCACCTGATCTCGCGCGGGCCGCGTTTCCGCATGGATGCGGAGATGGTGCGCGACTACGCGCTCGCGTCGAGCGGGCTGATTTCGGCCAAGATCGGCGGGCCGAGCGTGAAGCCGTACCAGCCCGATGGCGTGTGGGAAGCGGTGGCGATGATCGGCAGCAACACGCGCGATTACAAACGTGACAGCGGCGAGAGTCTCTATCGGCGGAGTCTCTACACCTTTTGGAAACGCAGCGCGCCGCCGGCTTCGATGGATATCTTCAACGCGCCGAACCGTGAGACCTGCGCCGTCCGCCGCGAGCGTACGAACACGCCGTTGCAGGCGTTGGTGACGCTGAACGATCCGCAGTTCATCGAGGCCGCGCGGCATCTCGCGCAGCGCGCGTTGCAGGAGAGCGGCGACAAGCCCGAGGCGAAGCTCGAGTTCATGGCGCGGAGCGTTCTCAGCCGTCCGCTGCAATCTGAAGAGATGAAGGCGGTCAACGCCGTGTTGAAGGATTTGCTCGTTCATTATGAGGCGAATCCGAAGGATGCCGCGGCGCTTATCGCTGTGGGCGAATCGAAGGCCGACCCGAAACTCGCGCCGCCCGCGCTCGCTGCCTACACGATGCTCGCGAATCAGTTGCTGAATCTGGACGAAGTGTTGAGCAAGTAACCCATCACCACCATGAGCCAAGACCTCCCGAAGCTTCATCCGACCTTCACCGAGTACGTGCGTCAGGAGACGCGCCGGCAGTTCTTCGCGCGCGGCGCGAGTTTCATGGGCACGGCGGCCCTCGCGTCGTTGCTGCCGCAAAACCTGATCGGCGCGGAGAAGAAGATGGCGTTGCCGAAGCAGCTCACGCATTTCGCACCGAAGGCCAAGCGGGTGATTTATCTGCACATGGTCGGCGGTCCGCCGCAGATGGATCTCTACGACTACAAGCCGAAGATGCAGGAGTGGTACGACAAGGACTTGCCGGAATCGATCCGCAAAGGCCAACGTCTCACCACGATGACCAGCGGCCAGAAGCGGTTTCCCATCGCGCCGTCGAAGTTCAAGTTCGCCCAGCACGGCAAAGGCGGGATGTGGTTTTCGGAGCTGTTGCCGTGGACCACGAAGGTGGCGGATGAGATGTGTTTCATCCGCTCGATGCACACCGAGGCCATCAATCACGAGCCGGCCATCACCTTCATGCAGACCGGCAACCAGATCACCGGACGGCCGTGCCTCGGCTCGTGGACCAGTTACGGCCTCGGCTCGATGAACGAAAGCCTGCCGACCTTCGTCGTGCTCGTCGCCAAGCCGACGAACACCGAGCAGGTGCAGGCCATCTCCGCGCGTCTTTGGCAGTCGGGCTATCTGCCGGGCGAGCACGCGGGTGTCGCATTCCGCTCGGCGGGCGACCCGATCCTTTACATCAACAATCCCCCGGGCGTTTCCGAGAAAGTACGTCGCCGGATGCTCGACGGATTGAAGGCGATGAACGAGCTAAACTACCAGCAGGTCGGCGATCCCGAGACGCACACGCGGATTCAGCAGTTCGAGCTCGCGTTTCGCATGCAGTCCAGCGTGCCGCAGCTCACAGACTTGGCTGGCGAACCGGAGTCCACTTTCAAACTTTACGGTGACGAGGCGAAAAAGCCCGGCACCTTCGCCAACACCGCGCTGCTCACGCGCCGACTCGTCGAGAAGGGCGTGCGTTTCGTGCAGGTGTACTTGAACAACTGGGACACGCACTCGAATGTCTCCGGCCGTCTCCCTTCGCAATGCCGCGACATCGATCAAGCCACGTACGGCCTCATCACCGATCTGAAACAGCGCGGGATGTTGGACGACACGTTGATTATTTGGGGCGGCGAATTTGGTCGCACGATCTATTCGCAGGGCGGTCTCTCGAAGGAGAACTACGGGCGCGACCATCATCCGCGCTGCTTCACGATGTGGATGGCCGGCGGCGGAGCGCGCCCCGGAACCATCCATGGCGAGACCGACGATTTCTCGTACAACATCGTGAAGGACCCCGTGCACATCCACGATTTCCACGCCACGGTGCTGCACCTGCTCGGGTTCGATCACGAGCGCTTCGCCTACCGCCATCAGGGCCTCGACCAACGCCTCACCGGCGTGGAACCGGCCAAGCTCATCAAAGCGCTGCTCGCGTGAAACGCGCCGGTTGAAGCCGTGAGGCTGTGAAGTTGGTTTGCGGTTGTCTCGCCCGATCCGTGTTCACTTCAGCGTGAGGATGAACTCGATCAAGTCCGCGAACTGTGCCGGCGTCAGCCCGACCTCCAACCCTTCCGACATGAGCGATTGACCGGAGCTTTTCATCCCGCGAATCGCCACGCGCGGCAGTGTCTTCTCGATGCCATTGGCCATGCGCAACGTGACGTGCGTCGTCGTTTCGTTCACGATGAGGGCCACGAGGCTTTCGTCGTCCTTCGTCTCTACGGTGAACGCCATGAACTGCGGCGCGACTTCGCGGTTCGGGTCGAGGATGTTCACGAGCAGCTTCTCCGCGCCGGTGTTCTTGACCGTCACGAGGTCAGGCCCGAGCGCAAAACCTTCCTTGCCCGCGCGGTGACATGAGGCGCAACGCTCCGTGTAAATGACTTTGCCCTTCGCCACGTCGCCGCGCAATTGCAGCGCGGGCAGGAACGCCTTCACCACGCTGTCTCGTGACTGCGGGATGTCATTCCCGAAAAGTTTCGTGGCACGTTCGCGAATGGTCGCGTCGCGGTGGGCGAGTAGCAGCTTGGTTTGCGTGGAACTCAGCTCCGTGGATTTGATGACGCCGCCTTCGAGGGCCGCGAGCAATGCGCCGATGCGCTCGGGTCGTGCGAGTAACGCGGTGAGCGCTTCGTTCTTCAAACGCGCGTTGAACTGGGGCCAGCGCTTCGTCAATTCGCCGCCGAGCGACGGTTCGGCAAAGCGCGCGAGGGTGGCGAGCGCGGTGGACTGGAGCGCGGGCGGTTCGTTGCCGC
>SIAT01000089.1 GCA_009691645.1 Pedosphaera sp.
GCCGACATAAGCCGTGTCGCCGGTGCCGGGGTAACGGATCGCGAGACCGTTGTTGCCGCCAGCGGGCACCTTGAATTCGAGGCGCACGACAAAGTTCGCGTACTCTTCCTTCGTGTAGATGGTGCCGCCTTTGCCTTTCTTGCAGACGACGGCACCTTCCACCACCTCGTAGTTTTCAACCGGACCAGCCCAGCCGGTCAAATCTTTGCCGTTGAAAACGGAAGTGAATCCGTCCTTTTCAGCGGCAGTGGCGGTGAGAGCCGTCAGCGCGAACGCGGCGGCGGTGAGCAGATGAGTCAGTTTCATATCAGTGGTGCGGAGTGATGCGATTGGGGGTTGAATTTACTTCCCGCCGCTCTTGATCTCGCGGACGAAAACATTGCGCCAGCGGATTTCCGAGCCGTGGGTCTGGAGTTGGATGGGGCCGGCCTTCGGCAGTAAACCTTTGCGGTCGAAATAATTCTCGAGCTTGGCGTTGTCCACCACCAGCTTGTCGTTCAAGTAGATGGTCACCTTCTCCCCGATCATCGTGATGCGGAATTTGTTCCACTCGCCGAACGGCTTGTCGGCCAGCACGAGCGGGTCTTTGCCGGGCGCACCGGGCGAGTTGTTCCATAGACCGCCGGAGCCTTTGTCGGCGCCGATGTTCCATTTACCGCCTTCTTTGGTGAAATCCCAAATCTGCACCTGCGGCACGCCGCGCAGGTAGATGCCGCTGTCGCCTTTGGGCAACATATTGTAATCCACCAGCAACTCGAAATCGGCGTAGTCCTTCTCGGTGGTGAGATAGAGTCCCTTGCCGTCGTTCACCAACTCGCCCTTCTGCACGCTCCAATGCTGCTTGAGATCGGCGAGGCTCGCCGTCTTTTTCTTGGCGAAATCTTCCGGCGACAACGCGCGCCACTTCTTCGGATCCTCCGTGCTGAGGCCCCACCAGCCGGCGAGATCTTTGCCGTTAAAAAGCGCGGTGAACCCCTTCGGCGGCGGGGTCTGCGCCTCGGCGGCGCGGGTGGAAGTGGCAAAAGCCGCGAGCGCGGCAAAGAGGCTGAGTAGCTTGGTTGTGTTCATACGTGCGTCAATGGACGGATGGAAACTAAAGACGATTCAGCCCGTTGCCAAGCGAAGAAGTGCGATAGAAAGAAAACCTGCAACCGCAACCGCCGGGCGGTGGGCAGCACGAATCGTTTGCGAGCTGCGGCACTTGAATCTCGATTGTCTCGCTCGGTTTACTTTCGCCCACCTCATTCGTGGCCGTGATGTGGATGCGCACCCGCGCACCGCGGGTCATCGAGTTGAGTGTCACAGCGCCCTCATCGGCCACTTGCGCCAACGTGAATTGATACTCCACACCGAGTGGTTGAGGATAGATGCGATAATGCTCGACTCTCTCGGCCCGCGCCCAGTCGGCCGTCACATGGCCGGCTGTGCCGGGAATGACGACGAGCCACTCGGGACTGGCCGCAGGCGCGGAGAACGAAACTGGATTCAGGCCGAAAGCGTGCCAGGGCGGATCATCCTCAGCCATTATCAGCGCATTGCTCAGAATGTGCCTGCGGCCCAACGCAGCGCAGTACGCATCCTCGGCCGCGATAGCCGCGTCAAAAGCATTCCGTATCAGGGAATCGGGGTTGTGCTTCACACCCAACTCCAATCCGTACTGACCGAGAGCGGCAAGCATCGTCTTCGCAAGATCGAGCAACTCCACTAGCTTCTCAGTCAGCAGACGCTCCATCGGCATCGGACCGGTTCGGGGGGGAATGTAAAAGCGCCGGCCACCTCGCCCGCTGGATTTGGGGTCGCAAGGATAGCCCCGACAGGCGGGGACACGGCGATATCCAAAACCAGTTGAGAACGCTGACTCATTTTCAAACCCAACCGACCCAATCTGCCGACCATTCCAAACCACGCAGAGCGGATTCAAAAGGACTGCTTGTCACCCGATTGACTGAGCCAGAAAGACCGCTGACTGTCGCCGACGGACTTAAGAAAATGGCAGTGCAGTCGTTTTTCTACTTCACAAAATAAGTAAAAATTAGTGTTTACAGGCCAATGAATCATCAATATTTTTTATTTTTCCTGTCGTTCGCAGCCGCGACTCTTGTTAACCCAACCAGTCGCAATCCTGATTCTGCCCAGGAGATGTGTGGCCGCTTTTGGGATAGGGTTGAGTACAAACTGGAAGTAAAGGTAAATAAAAATATGGCATACGAGCCGAGAATATCCGTGAGAGTATCCGAAGAGCTGAAAAGGCGTCTGGCCAAAGCAGCCAAGCAGACGCATGTGGATGAATCCGTGCTGGTGCGGGCGGCGTTGTCGGGCTTGGTGGATTACGTCGAGAAGCACGGTCAGGTGACTTTCCCGCTGCGCCTCACTATCAGCGGCACCAATCCAAAGTAAGCTGCCACGCGGCGCGCAGGCATCCGATCCACTCCGCTTCAGGCGGGAGGTGGAATGCGGGTGCCTTTTTATTTTTCCAAAAGCCCCGCCGCCCCTGCGGCCCCTTCTTTAGTGACGGGTGCTCTGGCGTCTTGGTTCAAAGCTCCGGGTGAAGAAAGAAAAACCCGCCGGCGAACCGGCGGGTGAAATTGGAGCGAGCGAAGGGATTCGAACCCTCGACGTTCACCTTGGCAAGGTGATGCTCTACCGGACTGAGCTACGCTCGCGGCCTTAAAGACGGGGGCTAAAATAGGGTAGGCACGGCGGATTGCAAGCCCTCTTTTTTGCGCCGACTCAGGCGAAGTCGTACACGGTCACCTTCTTCCAGAGCTTGCTGCACTGGGCGATGAACTCGAGGTGCTGCGGATGCACCTGATAAATATCGTGCGCCCGCTTGTCGGCGAAGACGGTGTTGAGCGCGACCTGATAGCTCTGCTCCACCACCGGGCGGGGGCTGCCGACCATCTGGCCGACATGGAAATGCACCATGCCGGGAATCGGCTTGAGATACTTCTGCGCACCGGCGACCAGTTCATCGGCGGCCTGCGGGTTGGCGGGGTCGGTCCAGAAAATGACGACATGCGAAAACATAGCGGGCGGACGATACGGGCCGAGCCCGCGCGCGGCAAAACATTTCTGGAACGCGCCGCCACCGCTCAAAGCCCCTCGAGCTGGTACTCGTTCAACTTGCGGTGGAGCGTGCGGCGGCTGATGCCAATCTTCTCCGCGGCCTTCGTGCGGTTGCCGTCGCACTCGCGCAGCGCGCGGATGATGAGCTGCTTCTCGGCGCTCTCGACGGTCATCGCCCCGCGGATGCTGGGCCGGCCCACCGCCGTGCTGGCATCGCCGCGCAGGTTCGAGGGTAGATCGCGCAGGGTGATGGTCTCGGTGCGGCACATCACCACCGCGCGTTCCACGGCCGTCTGCAGCTCGCGGACGTTCCCCGGCCATTCGTGCTGCGCGAGGGCGTCCATCGCCTCCGGCGCGAAGACGGTCACCTTTTTGCCGTTGGCCTTGGCGAATTCACGGAGGAACACCAGCGCCAGCAGCGGGATGTCGCCGGCGCGCTCGCGCAACGGCGGCAGGCCGATCTCCACCACGCGCAGGCGGAAGAACAGATCCTCACGGAACGTGCCGGCCTTGACCAGCGCCTCGAGATTCTTGCTCGTGGCGGCGACCAACCGCACGTCGGCGGTGAGGGTCTTGTTCGAGCCGACGCGTTCGAAGGTCCGTTCGCCGAGGAAACGGAGCAGTTTGATTTGGAGCGTGGCGTCGATCTCGCCGATCTCGTCGAGGAAAAGCGTGCCGCCCTGCGCCTGCTCGAAGCGGCCGATGCGGCGCTCGTGCGCGCCGGTGAACGCGCCCTTCTCGTGGCCGAAAAGTTCGCTCTCGAGCAGCGTGGGCGAGAGCGCGGCGCAATGCACCGTGACCATCGGCTGCCGCGCGCGCGGGCTGAGCTGGTGAATCGCTTTCGCGATCAGCTCCTTGCCGGTGCCGCTCTCGCCGAGCAGCAGCACCGTGGCGCGGGTCGGGGCGACCTGCCGCACCGTGTCGAAGACCTCCGCCATCGCAGGCGACTGGCCGATGACGTTCTCGAGGCCGAACTTGGTGTCGAGCTGCTGGCGGAGGGCGCGGTTTTCGCTCTCGAGATTCTCACGGCGCAGGGCGCGCGAGATGCGCATCTCCAGCTCGTCAATCTGCAAACGGCCCTTCGAAATGTAATCATCCGCGCCGTGCTTCATCGCATCCACGGCGATCTCTTCGGAGCCGTACGCGGTCATCAGAATGCAGATGGGCGGACGCGGAAGCGACTTGGCGCGGGTGATGAGCCGCAGGCCGTCATCGCCCGGCATCCGCAAATCGGTGAGGAGCACGGCGAAGTGTTCCTGCTCGAGCAGTTGCAATGCGGTCGCGGCGTCCTCCGCCACATAAACATCGAATCGGTCCTCGAGCGCCGCGCGCAATCCATCGCGCGTGGGTCTCTCGTCATCGGCGATGAGGAGCATCGGTTTCGGTTCCATAAATCAATCGCGTCGATGGGCCTCGAGCAGCAGCGGCTTGCGCTCGTGGAGCGGAAGCCAGATGCGGAAGCAGGTGCCTTCGCCCACGCGGCTTTCCAGATCGATGCGGCCGCCGTGCTCACGCACGATGCGCTGCACGATCATCAGGCCGAGGCCCGATCCCTTTTTCTTGGTGGTGTAAAACGGCTCGAAGATGCGGCTGAGCTGCTCCTGCGGAATCCCGCCGCCGGTGTCCGCGACGCTCAGCCAGACGTCCTGCGCCCCTTCGCCGGTGGCGAGCGTGAGCGTGCCGCCCTTGGTCATCGCCTGCATCGCGTTCTTGATGAGGTTGACGAGCACCTGCTTGATCTGCGCGGCGTCAATGAAGGCCGCGGGCAACTGCCGCGCGCACTGCTCGGTGACGGTGAGGCCGCGGTTCTCCAGCTCGGGCCAGAGCAACGCGAGCGTCTCGCACACGATCTCGTTGAGCGACCCGTTCTTGAGCTGCGGGCGCGTGGGGCGGATGGCCTGCAGAAACTGGCTGACGATGTAATCGAGCCGCGTGATCTCGCCCTTGGCCACGGCGAGATAGTTCTCGAGTTTGGCCACGATGCCGTCGGCATCGGCAGACACCGGCGCAGACGCGGGGCGAGCCTTCGCCTTCGGTTTCACGCGGGTGGAAGCCGGTACGGCGGGCACGGCGATTTGGCGGAGCTTCTTGAGTTCGCGTTCCATCAACTGCAGATGGATGTGAAGTGCGTTGAGCGGATTGCCGATCTCGTGGGCGACGCTGGCGGCGAGGAGCGTGAGGGCTTGGATGCGTTCGGTCTCGATGGCGTCGAACGTTTTCTGGCGCGCCTCGGTGGCGTCGTGAAGGATGATCGCCAGACCGCTGGCGCCCACGGCCTCGGCATCGAGCGGCGCGGTGTAGAGCCGCAGGAAACGCGGGCGCGGATAGTGCACCTCCATCTCGTGCCGGCTCACAGCATGGCCGCCGGTGCCGGCGAGTTGCTCCCAATCCAACTCCGGCAGCAGGCGCGCGATGGGCTGGCCCTCGGCATCGTCGGGCTGCAGGCCGAGAAGTTGCGTGACAGCGTGATTGAACCAGACGATGCGGCCTTTGGCGTCCACCACCAACACGCCGTCCTCGATGGTGTTGAAGAGGGTCTCGAGAAAGCCGCGCTCGCGCGCGAGACGCTGCACGACCGTCTGCAGGCCGCCGGCATCGAGCCGATCGATGCGGCCGAGGACCTTGTCGAGGAAGCTGGATTTGCGGACGGCCATAAGCGGCGCACGCGGTTCAGAACCACTTCTTGCGCTTGAAATACCAGTAGGTCAGCCCGGTGGAGACGAGGGTGAGGGCGATGACGACCGGATAAGCGGCGGCGGGTTTGAGCTCCGGCATGTGGTCGAAGTTCATCCCGTACCACGTGCCGAGAATCATCACCGGCGTGGTGATGACGGTGATGAGCGTGAGGAATTTCACCACCTCGCCGGTCTGGTTGCTGGACATGTTGAGGTACACCTGCAGGATGCCCGTGAGCGCGTCGAGGTAGCTCTGCGCGCGCTCGCCGATGTGGTTGATGCTATCGTACACGTCGCGATAATAGGGAACCAAGTGCGGCCGGATGAGTTTGAATTCTCCGTCGGCGAACCGCTTCAACACGTCGCGTTGCGGGCTGATAATCTGCTTGAGGTGGAGCACCTCCTTTTTCACCTCGATGATCTTGTTGAGCGTCTTCTGCGTCGGATGCTGGAGCGCCTGCTGCTCGAGTTCGGCGATCTCCACGGAGAGTTCCTCCAGCGCCGGCTTGTAATTCTCCACCAACGTGTCGAGGAGGTTGTGCGCCACGCGGTCCGGCGCTCGCGCGATGTGGATGGTGCCCTTCTGCGAACGCTCCTCCACCTCCGACACACTGCGCATCGGCACGTCGTGGTAAGTCACGAGGAAGTTCTTCCCGAGGAAGAAATTCAGCTCCTTCGTGGCGAAGACGCCGTCCTTGCGATTGTAATCCACCGCGTGGATCACCATGAAAAGGTAGGGCACGAACTTATCCTCATGCTTCGGTTCGTACTCCTCCACCTTGGGGGAGGGGGTGACCATCACGCAGTCCTCAACCGAGAGCGGGTGAAAATGGAAAATGTCCTCCAACACCATTTTGGCCTCCTCCGAGGAGGGATTCTCGAGATCCACCCAGAGGAAAAGATTCGTATCAGCCAGCAAGGTGGGCATCAGGAACATGTCCAAGTCCTTGCTGTGCAGCCGGCCTTGAGTGGTGAAAGCAAAGGAACGAATCATGGTGATGGTGCGTTAATCCCGCGAGTCGGCGCGCCAAATTGGCACGGACGAACTTGCCCCATCATCGCAATCAAAGCAAGGTCAGAAATGGCACAGAGCGGCTCAAGTATGGCTCTTTAAATCGCATGGGCCCCGCCACAATTGACTGGCACCGATCGGAAGATTGCCATCACCACCACGCCGTGCGGTTCGGCGTGAGCGCGGGTACCGGTAGAAGTTCATGATGCAGTTCACGCGCCAGAGAAGCCTTGACCCTCGCGCATGGCGCGCGTTGAATGAGGTTTCATTTGAACCAGTCTGAACCTGAGCGAAAACCGCTTGTCCGCCTCTAATATGAAAACTTGCCGAACACTCCTTTCGTCTCTGTTGCTCGTCGCGCTCACCCTTCCGGCCATCGCCGCCGATGCCCCGAAGAAGATGCTCGTGGTCACCATCACCCAAGGTTTCCGGCACGGCTCCGTGGTGACTGCCGAGCCGGTCATCGCCGACATCGGCAAGGAGAGCGGGCTGTTCACGGTGGATTACATCCGCCAACCGGACAACAAACCGAACT
>SIAT01000090.1 GCA_009691645.1 Pedosphaera sp.
AAGATTCGCAAGTTCATCCCGCGTGGTTACTGGGAATTGCACGCCACGTTCCAGTGCGCCGCTGGCGAGTATGCGGGGCGTTGGCTGGATGAGGGTTTCTCGAGATCCGGGGGCAAAGAGGCTGATGAAGCGCTGCGCGCCGAGCGGATTTGGGATCAGGCAAAAGCGGAGGTGATTCACGCCAAGTGCCTCGGAAAGCCCGGCATCGTCACCGAGGAAAGCAAGCCGTCCACTTCGCTCTCCCCGCTGCTTTTCGATTTGACCAGCCTGCAGCGCGATGCGAATCGCCGGTTCGGGTTCTCGGCCAAGAACACGCTGTCCATCGCGCAGGCGCTGTACGAGCGGCACAAGGCGCTCACCTATCCGCGTGTGGATTCGCGCCATCTGCCCGAGGAATATGTCAGCGTGGCGAAGGATGCGCTCGATGCGATGAGCGGTTCGGCCTACGCGGGCTTCGCTACGGCGATCCTGCGTGAAGGCTGGGTGCGCCCGAACAAGCGCATCTTCAATGACGCGAAGGTGAGCGATCACTTCGCGATCATCCCGACGAACGTCGTGCCGAAGAATCTCACCGACGCGGAGCGCAAGATTTACGACATGGTGGTGCGGCGGTTCCTAGCGGTCTTCTATCCGGCGGCGGAGTTCCTCGTCACCACGCGCATCACGCGGGTCGAGGGCGAGCCGTTCAAGAGCGATGGCAAGGTGCTGGTGAAGCCCGGTTGGCTGGAGATTTACGGCAAGGAAGCGGACGAAGGCGAGAGTGATGGCAAGACTCTCGTGGCCGTCCAACCGGACGAGCGTGTGCAGACGCGAGAGATCGAGGCGCGCGGTACGCAGACCAAGCCGCCGCCGCGTTTCAACGAGGCGACGCTGCTCGGCGCGATGGAAGGCGCGGGCAAGATGGTCGAGGACGAAGAGTTGCGCGAGGCGATGGGCGAGCGCGGCCTCGGTACACCGGCCACGCGCGCGGCGATCATCGAGGGTTTGATCGGCGAGGAATATGTCCATCGCACGGGCAACGAGCTGCAAGCGACCGCGAAGGCGTTCATGCTGCTGGCGCTGTTGCGCGGCCTCGACGTGGAGGAATTGACGAAGCCCGAGCTGACCGGTGGCTGGGAATTCAAGCTGCGCGAGATGGAACAAGGCCGGCTTTCGCGCCCCGAGTTCATGGCCGAGATCGCCGAGATGACGCGCCACATCGTGGGGCGCACGAAGGCGTTTGAAGGCGACACGGTGCCGGGCGATTTTGGTGATCTGCCCGTGCCCTGCCCGAAGTGCGGCGGCGTGGTGAAGGAAAACTACCGCCGTTTCCAGTGCCAGAAGTGCGATTTCAGTTTGCCGAAGTTTTTAGCCGGCCGCCTGATGGAGGCGACGGAAACCGAGCGGCTCGTGCGCGAGAAACAGATCGGCCCGCTGCAAGGTTTCCGCAGCAAGAAAGGTTTCCCTTTCGCCTCCGTGCTCAAACTCGACGCCGAGAACAAGCTCGTCTTCGACTTCGGCGAGGAGAAGAAAGACGAGGCCGGCGGCGCGATGGCGGTGGATTTCACCGGCAAAGAGCCGATTGGTAAATGTCCGAAATGCGCCGCGGGCGTGTTCGAAAACGTGATGCACTACGTTTGCGAGAAGGCTGTGGGCGCGGCGAAGACCTGCGATTTCCGTACGGGCGCGATTATCCTGCAGCAGGAGATTAGATGTGAGCAGATCGCCAAGCTGCTCACCACGCGCAAGACCGACCTGCTCGAGAAGTTCGTCTCCAAACGCACGGGCCGCACCTTCAAAGCCTACCTCGTGCTCGACAAGGAGAACAAAGTCTCGTTCGAGTTCGAGAAGCGCGAGCCGAAGGCCGGGGGTGCGCGGAAAGCCCGCGAGCCGCAGCCGAAGATTGATTTCACTGGACTCCAGCCCTTCGCCAAATGCCCGCTGTGCGGCGGCAGCGTCTTCGAGACCGAGAAGGATTATCTCTGCGAGAAGACGCAGGCCGACAAGCGCGCGTGCAAGTTCAAGACGGGCAAAGTCGTCTGCCAGCGGCCGGTCGAGCCGGAGCAGGTGCTCAAGCTCATCGCTTCCGGCCAGACCGATCTGATCGAGAATTTCATCTCCAAGCGCGGCAAGCCGTTCAGCGCGCATCTCGCCCTCGGCACGGATGGCAAGGAAAAGGGCCGCGTCATTTTCAAGTTCGCTGATAGCGACTAGACTTCGCCTGCGATGGCTGACTCCGCTGCCACCGTCGGGACGCCGGATCCGTGGGTGAAGGAGTTTCTGACGCATCTCGCGACCGACCGAGACGCGTCTGTCCACACGCAACGCAATTATCGCCAGGCGTTGTCGGAGTTCACCGCGTGGCATGTGGGGGAGCGCGACGGACCGCCGCCGTGGGCGCGATTGCAACGCGATGATTTCCGCGCGTATCTCCGCTTCCTCGGTCGCCGCAATCTCAGCCGCGCGGCCACGCGCCTGCGGTTCTCCGCGTTGCGCACGTTCTACAAGTTCCACGTCCGCCGCGGCCGGCTCGAGTCTGTTCCCATCAAGAATCTCACTTTGCCCAAGCTCGGCAAACGCTTGCCGCAGTTCCTCACCGTGCAGCAGATGAACGATCTGCTGGCCGCGCCATTTAAGGAACTCGAGGCGCGGCGGAAAGCGGTGGAGACCGGATTCGACGGGTCGGCTTATGTGCGCGACGCCGCGATTCTCGAGGTCATCTACTCGTGCGGCCTGCGCATCAGTGAGCTGTGCGGCTTGCGCGTGGAGGATATCGATTGGCAGCAGCAGCTCGTGCGCGTGCGCGGCAAGGGTAAGAAGGAGCGGCAGGTGCCCATCGGCGCGCCGGCACTCGACGCCATCCGCGCCTACTGGAAGCTCCTGCGCGAAGCGCCCGGCGCGGCGTTGCCGGTTTTCTGCGGTTCATCGAACGGCCTCCAGCCGGTCGTGCCGCGGATGGTTCAGATGCGGTTCAAAAATTATCTCGCGGCGGCGGGTCTCGATCCGAAGCTCACGCCGCACAAGCTGCGCCACAGTTACGCCACGCACCTGCTCGATGCCGGCGCGGATTTGCGCAGTGTGCAGGAGTTGCTCGGCCACGCGAACCTCGCCACGACGCAGATTTATACGCACCTCACCACCGACCGTCTCAAGCGCGCTTACGATGCGGCCCATCCGCGCGCGTAGGCATTTGCGGATTGCTCCGCGGCGGGCAATTTGCTAGTAACTCCGCGCAGGAGGGAGATGAGCGATTCCGAAAAAGTAGATTTGGGCGTTTGGTCCAAACTGACAAAGGCTGTCATTGGCCTGATTCTTGTGGCCGTGGTCGTCGGAGTGGCGATTTGGTACCTGCCCTTGATTAATCAAAATGAGCGGATGCGCCAGGAACTGCACCGACTCGCCACCGAGGTCAAACGTGAGGAGGATTTCGCCCGTCAGATGAAGTCCGCCACCGACGCGTTGCGTAACGATCCCCGGACTGTCGAGCGCCTCGCCCGCGAAAAGCTCGGCTACGCCAAGCCGGGCGAGACCCTCATCCGTTTCCAGAACCCGCCGGCGGCGCCGTGAGCGGCGGGCGCCTTCCGTCCCTTCCCATCCGCCGAGAAAACGTTTGCGTTTGAGTCCGTATTGCGGCTTAAATCGGCGCTCGCGCTCTAGCCGCGGCGTGTGTCGGCCAATCCAGAAATGAGCCAGCGGAAGATCTATTATTTCGACAATAACGCCACCACACGGGTCGCGCCCGAGGTGGTCGAGGCGATGTTGCCATTCCTGACGGAACACTGGGGCAATCCCTCCAGCGCGTACCGTTTTGGCAGCGACGTGGCGCGGCATCTCGAGACCTCGCGCGCGCAGTGCGCCGCGCTCATCAACGCCGATCCGCGCGAGGTTATCTTCACCAGTTGCGGTACCGAGAGCAACAACACCGCGATCCACAGCGCGCTCGTCACGCAGCCGGGCAAGCGGCACATTCTCACCACCGCCGTCGAGCATTCGGCGAATATCAAGTTCTGCCAGACACTCGCCAAGCGCGGCCACGAGATCACCTTCCTGCCGGTGGATTCGCTCGGCGAACTCGATATCCACCTGCTCGCCGCGTCCATTCGGCCCGATACCGCCATCGTCTCGGTGATGTACGCGAATAACGAGACGGGTGTGATTTTTCCGATCGAGGAAATCGCCGCGCTTTGCCGCGCCAAAGGCGTGCTCTTTCACACGGACGCGGTGCAGACGCCCGGCAAGCTGAAGCTGGACGTGAAGGCGCTTGGGGTCGATTCGCTCTCGCTTTCTGCCCACAAGCTTCATGCGCCGAAAGGCATCGGTCTGCTGTACGTCCGTAAGAACACGCCTTACCAGCCCTACCTCGTCGGCGGCGGTCAGGAACGCGGGCGTCGCGGCGGCACAGAGAACGTGATGAACATCGTCGCCTTCGGCCGTGCGGCGGACTTGGCCGCGGCCACGTTGAGCGATGAGAACACCCGCGTGTGCGCGCTGCGCGACCGGTTGGAAGACACGTTGATCAAAACCATCTCCGGCACGGCGCGCAACGGCGGCAGGGAGCCGCGTCTGCCGAACACCTCGAATCTTTCCTTCGATGGCGTCGAGGCTGAGGCCGTGTTGCTCTTGCTCGATCAGGCTGGCATTTGCGCTTCCAGCGGCAGCGCTTGCACCACCGGCTCGCTCGAGGCGTCGCACGTCCTCACCGCGATGGGCCTCAGTCCCGCGCGCGCCCGCGGTTCGGTGCGCTTCAGCCTCGGCATCTACAGCACGGCTGAGGAAGTGGATTATTTGCTGAAGGAATTACCGGCCATCATCACCAAGCTGCGCGCCATGTCGCCCGCCGAACGCGAGGCGAAACTCGCTGCCCACCGCGGCGCACCGGTGCCGGCGTGATTTGTCTGGCGCGAAGTTTGTAACCTAGTTAGATTGCTTCCCGTCTCATCCTCCGCAGTGTAACGAAAGACCTATTATGAAAATCATTCTCGCCATGCTCATCGCCGCCGGCGTCGGCTCCGCCGCCACGTATTTCGCGGTCAGCAAACCCGAATCGGCCAAGCCATCCGAGGCCCGCTCTGCCGAGACGCCGAAGACCAAAGCCAAGCCGGAACGGTCGTTGCTCACCGCCAAGTCCAAGTCCCCGCGCGTTGAAGCCAGCGAACCGAAGCCCGTGGCACCGGCCGCGGGTGGTCTTTCCGCCGCTGAAATCATCGAAGAATTGATTGAGTTCAAGCCCGCCGCTGACAAGAGCCGCAACGCCTCGCTGCGCCGGTTGGTCCACCGCTTTGAGAGCCTGAACGACATGGGCCCCGCCGCGCTGCCGGCCATCAAAGACTTTCTCGCCAAGAATCAAGACGTCGAGTTTCTGCGCGAACGCGAAGGCGGCTCCGGCAATGAAGGCGATCGCGGCCGGGGCGATCGCGGTGGTGCGCAGCAGTGGATTGCGATGCTTGGCGGCGGCGGCCGTTTACCGGAGACCGATTCTCTTTATCCCGCGTCGTTGCGGCTCGGTCTCTTTGAGGTCGCGCGGCAGGTCGGTGGCACGGAAGCCGAGACCATTCTCGCCGGCGTGCTGAGCCAGACCGCGCGCGGCATCGAGGTGGTTCACCTCGCGCGTGTGCTTGATGAGATGGCGCCGGGCAAATATCGCGACCAGATTCTCGCGGCGGCGAAAGAACTGCTGTCCAGCCCGCCGCCGGCCGAGGGTTCATCGAAGCTGGATGAGATGGGCCGCAACTCTCTCTTCTCTCTTCTCGCGAAGTATCAGGACAAGAGCTTTGCGGACAAAGCGCAGGAGATGCTCGTCAGCACCGACGGGCGCGTGAACAATTCCGCATTGAACTACCTCACCGAGACGCTCAAGGAGCAGTCGTTGCCTCTCTTGTACAAGGTTTACAAAGACCCGAGCATCACCAACAACCTCGCCAAATTCCCAGTCGTCTCTGCGGCGTTGAACTACGTCGGCCAGCACCCGCAAGCGGATGCGATGTTCAAGGAGATGGTTTTGGACGAGAAGAATCAGGGCCGCTGGATGGTCATTGGCAGCCTGACGCGCGGGGAGGATCTCAAGCCCGAAACCATCAAGGCTCGCCAGCAACTGCTCGCCTCGGTGAAAACTGAAATCAAGGACGAGCGTATGACGGGGATGATGGACCGCGTGAATCAGGAATTGGAACGGCGCCTCGATCCAAACGCGCCTCCGCGCGAGGGCGGCGGCTTCAATATTTTTGGCGGGCGTGGCGGCGGCGGCGGCTCCGATACTGCCCCGGGCGGTGCGTCTGGTGGTAGCGGCCAGCCGGGCGGTAAAGGTGGGAATCGCAATCCTCGTTCTGGCGGTCAGAAAGGCAGCCAGAAAGGTAACCAGAATTAATCCGGCGTAGTTTTGCCAATGGCACGACGCGGGACAGGCTTCAAGCCTGTCCCGTTTTGTTTCAAGCCGTGCGCGCAGAATGTCCCGCGCATTTCCGCCGCGACCTTTGCGGGCCGCCTTTCGCGTCGTTTACCTCTCGCGCGGTTTGACACGGCGCGTGCCTTCGTTAAGATGCCCTCCCTTTGTTTATGAAGAGCAGACCGCATATCGCAATCGTCGGCGCAACAGGCGCCGTGGGCGTGGAGATGATCAAGACGCTCGAGAAGCGCAAATTTCCCGTGGGCCAGCTCACCTTGCTCGCCTCGGCCCGGTCGGCCGGCAAGAAGCTCAAGTTCCGCGGCAAGCCGATCACCGTGCGCGAGCTGACGAAGGATTCCTTTGCTGGCATTGACATCGCCCTCTTCAGCGCCGGCGGCGACATCTCTCGCGAGTTCGCGCCGATGGCGGTGAAAGCCGGCTGCGTGGTGGTGGACAACTCGAGCGCGTTCCGGCAAGACGACAGCGTGCCGCTCGTCGTACCCGAGGTGAACGCCGCGGACATTCGCCGGCACAAAGGCATCATCGCCAATCCGAACTGCACCACGGCCATCACGCTGATGGCGCTCTACCCGTTGCACCGCCGTTTCGGCGTGAAGCGCATTTTCGCATCGAGCTACCAAGCCGTCTCCGGCACCGGCGCCAAAGCCATCGAAGAGCTGGAGCGTCAAGTTAAGCAGGTCGTGAAAGGCCAACCGGTGACGAAGGAAGTTTATCCGCACCAGATCGCTTTCAACGTCCTGCCGCACGTCGATTCATTTCTTCCCACCGGTTACACGAAGGAGGAGATGAAGATGGAGAACGAGGGCCGCAAAATCATGCATCACCCGAAGTTCCGCGCCAGCGTCACCTGCGTGCGCGTGCCGGTGTACCGCGCCCATTCGGTGGCCGTCAGC
>SIAT01000091.1 GCA_009691645.1 Pedosphaera sp.
GCGCACAGGCAGGGCGTATCGAACCCAGCCTCCACATGTTCGCGCACGATTATGATGCGCAACGCATCGTCGCCGACCGGAACCACGCAGCAAACCGGCAGGTGGAAATCGTCACCACAGCTCAGATCGTCGCTAAAAAACATGGGTTTGCACATGGGTTTACACACGGTTTTCTAGTGGATTTTTATGGTTTTTTGGAGGTTTTCTGAAACCCATCCCCCGTAGATTTCGTGTTCGGATAGCGCTTGTAGCGCCTGCGTGCCGTGGCAGGTTGGAGGGAGGCGCGCACGATGGTTGTGACTCAAACCGACGAAGCCGCAAAGCGCTTTTCGCGCCAGCGCCTTTTGCGGATGATTGAGAGCTGCGAGTCGTTGGCAGGGCAACTCCCCGACGACCGCCACGACCGCAGCCCGCCCCGCCAGCCGACCGCTGGTGGATTTTTCTTTTCTGGATGGCTCTCGGTGTGGCCACGCAGACGCTCTGGTCGGGGATAACTGCCGAGCAAGTGGTTGCCATTTCTTACGGAGACGTGAAGCGAATCGAAATACACGAATACGAAATGCGATTGCAGTATGAGTCTGGAAACACTCTGGAAGTCGAACTCCGAGACAAAGAGTTCTCTAAAGCGATCATCGAATCAGTGGGCGATTACGTGAAGCTGACCATCGTCAAAAAGAGTCGCAAGCCCTCGGTGGCGCTGATCGTAGTCATTGTCCTGATCTCGATTTTTGGGCTCATCGCGATTGGTTCTTCAATCATCACTTTTTTGAAATAGTACTCCCCTGCAATTCCCGCTCCCGCAGCCACGCGAAGATGACGGGCGTGACGATGAGGATGTGGATGAGGCTGCTCACCATCCCGCCGATGACGGGCGTCGCGAGCGGCTTCATCACCTCGGCGCCGGTCTGCGTGCTCCACATGATCGGCAGCAGGCTCGCCACCACCGTCGCCACGGTCATCACCTTCGGCCGCAGGCGCAGGCGCGCGCCGTCCTTGATGGCTTGGATCAGATCCTCGCGGGTGAACGGCGCGTTCGCCGCGGCGCGTTCGGCCTTCTTCTTCTCCAGCATCTCCTCGAGATAAACGACCATCACCACGCCGGTCTGGATGGCGGTGCCGAAGAGGGCGATGTAACCGACCCAGACGGCGACGCTGAAGTTGTAGCCAAGCAGCCATTGGAGGAAGACGCCGCCGGTGAGCGCGAACGGCACGGCGAGGATGACGTGCGCGGCTTCCTTGAACGAGTGGTACACGATGTAAAGCAGCAGGAAGATGATGAAGAGCACCGCAGGCACAATGAGCCGCAGCGTGTGCTGCGCGCGGATCTGGTTCTCGTACTGGCCGCTGTACTCGATGGTCACGCCCTGCGGCAGATGCGGGACGATCTCGGTGTCCAGCCGCGCCTTCACCTCTTTCACGAATGAGCCGAGGTCGCGATCGGCGACGTTGGCCTGAACGAAGACGCGCAGGCGGCCGTTCTCGCTGGTGATCTCGCTCGGGCCGGTGGCGCGGCGAATCTTCGCGAGTTGACCGAGGGGGATGTGCTTGCCCGACGGCGTGGCGACGAGCACTTCGCCGAGCCTCTCAATGTCATCGCGCTCGCCGCGCTCGAGCCGCACTTGAATGGGGAAACGCTGACGGCCCTCGATGGTGGTGGTGACGTTCTTGCCGCCGAGTCCGGCCTCGACCACATCCAGCACGTCCGCCATCCGCAATCCGTAGCGAGCCATCGCCGTGCGGTCCGCCTCGATCTCGACGTACGGCTTGCCCTGCACGCGCGACGCCGCGACGCCGACGGCGCCCTCGATCTCTTTCACGATGCGCTCGACCTCGAACGCCTTCTGCTGAAGCGCATCGAGGTTGTCACCGAGAATCTTGATGCCGAGCTGCGCGCGGATGCCGGTCGAGATCATCAGGATGCGGTTCTCGATCGGCTGGAGAAAAGCCGGCACGTAGCCGGGGACGAAGGTGAGCTTCTCCATCAGCTCGGCGACGAGCTTCTCGCGCGTCATGCCGGCCCGCCATTCCTTCTCCGGCTTGAGCATGATGGTGGTCTCGATCATCTCGACGGGCGCGGGGTCGGTGGCGGTCTCGGCGCGGCCAAGCTTGCCGGCGACGGAGGCGACCTCGGGCACGGCTTTGATGACGGTGTCCTGCCACGACATGATGCGCTTCACCTCGGTGAGCGACGTGCTCGGCAACAGCACGGGCATGAAGAGAAGCGACCCCTCGTTCAACGGCGGCATGAACTCGCTGCCGAAACCGCGCGCAGCCTTCGCCACGGCGGGCAGCTTCCACTCCTCGAGCTTCTGCAACGCGGGCGGCGGCAAACCAAAAGCGATGGTCAACGCCGACGCGAGCAGCAGTGCGGCGAGTGAGAGTACGGTCTTGCGATAGCGAAGCGCCCAGTTCAAGACGGGATCGTAAAGGGCGAGCAGGAACTTCATCACCCAGTTCTTGTCCTCCGCGTGGAACGGACCACGAACGAGCGCGGCGCAGAGGGCGGGGACAACCGTCGCCGCGAGCAGCGTGGAGCCGATCATCGCGAATGTCTTCGCGAAAGCGAGCGGATGAAAGAGTTTCCCCTCCTGCCCCGTGAGCGCGAATACCGGCACGAACGCGAGAATGATGATGACCATCGCAAAGAAGATCGGCCGTCCGACCTGCTTCGACGCCTCGAGCGTCACCTGCCACGTCTCGGCGGAAGTGAGGCGCACGCCGCCCTTCTTCTCCTCCGCCTGTTCGCAATGGCGAATGACATTCTCGGTCATCACGATGCCGGCATCTACCAGCACGCCGATGGCGATGGCGATGCCGGAGAGCGACATGATGTTCGAGGTGACGCCGGCCTCTTTCATCAGGATGAACGAGATGAGAATGGAGACCGGTAGCGGGAAGGTGACGATGAGGATGCTGCGGAAATGGAACAGGAAAAGGATGTGCGCGAGCGTGACAAGAATCATCTCCTCGGCCAGCGCCCGCTTGAGCATGGTGATGGTGCGGTCAATCAGCTCGCTGCGATCGTAGAATGACTTGATCGAAACGCCCGGCGGCAGGCCGGTGCTGATGGCAGCAATCTTCTCCTTCACGCGCTCGATCACCTCCATCGCGTTCTCGCCGGTGCGCATCACCACGGTGCCGCCGACCACCTCGCGGCCGTCCACGTCCAGCGCGCCGCGGCGGAACTCGCCGCCGATCTGCACGGTGGCCACGTCGCGCAGATAGATGGGCGTGCCGTTGCGCTCCATCAGAACGATGCTCTCGATGTCGGCGATCGACTGCACGAGGCCGAGGCCGCGCACGACGAACTCCATGCCGTTCTCCTCGATGACCTTTCCGCCGACGTTCAAATTCCCTTTGCCGACGGCCTCCATCACGACTTGGATTGAAACGCCCGCGGCGCGCATCTTCGTCGAGGAAACATCGATCTGATACTGGCGCACGAAGCCGCCAACGCTACCGACCTCCGCCACGCCCTGCACGGCGTTGAGTTGGTAGCGCACGAACCAATCCTGCACAGCACGGAGCTGCCCGAGATCGTAACCGCCCTGCGGAGACTTCGCGGGATCGACATCGAGATAATATTGATATACCCAACCGAGGCCCGTGGCGTCAGGCCCGAGCTTCGCCACGACACCGGGCGGCAGCGCGTCACCGAGATAGTTGAGCCGTTCCAGCACGCGCGAGCGCGCGAAGTAATTGTCCACCTTGTCCTCGAAGACGACGGTGACGAGCGTGAAGCCGAACATCGAACTCGCGCGCACAGCCTTCACGCCCGCGAGTCCCTGCAGGTTCACAGAGAGCGGATAGGTGACCTGATCCTCGACCTCCTGCGGGCTGCGCCCCGGCCAGTCGGCGAAGACGATGACCTGGTTCTCGCTCAAGTCGGGAATCGCGTCCACCGGCGTGCGATAAAGCGCGCGCACGCCCCAGCCGATGATAAACAGCACCGCGCAGGCGACGAGAAAACGGTTCTTCAGCGACCACTCGATGAGCCTGTTGATCACGGCTTCACCTCCTCACCGCACTCGAGCATGTCCGCGCCGAAGAACGGATTCTTCAATCCCGCACGCAACTGGATCCAGTAGCCATCCTTCGCCGCGCCCTCCACCACGCGATCCACCATCGGACAGTGATACACTTTCACCGACTTGAACACCGGCTGTTTGCGCAGCGCTTTCGCGAAGTCGGCCGTGGCCAGACTCACCGGCAGAAACGCCGCACGCGCTGCCTCGAGCTTTTTCGCCGGAGCGAGATGGCCGCTGGCAGTAATGCGTTTCATGACCGCTTCGGCCTCCTTCACATCACGAAATGCCGCGACGAGTTGCGTGAGCGCCGGATGAATCCGAACGGCGTGCTTGTTGAACTCGTCCACCTTATCGCCAGCCAGCGCGACGGCGAGTGCGTCCATTACCGCGAAGAACTCGCCCGCGGCCTTCTGCTGCGGTTCAGTCAACGGCGGCAGGTCGGCGACTGGCGTCGGCTTGATTGCGCCTTTCGCCGAAGCACCGTGCGCGTGTTCATGAGAGGAGCCGGAACGGCTCAGCTCGGCTTGCGCGTCAATCAGCAGATTGCCGTGCGTGACGACGCGGTCGCCCGCTTTCAATCCGTCGAGCACTTCCCACGCATCGTCGCCGCGACGACCGAGCTTGAGTTTGCGTTGCTCGTAATGGCCGCCGCCTTTGTCCACGTAAGCGACGGCCTGCGCGCCGGGTTGCAACACGGCGGAGCGTGGCACGGCGAGCGACTCGGGCACCTCCACGCGCACCACGCCTTCAGCGTAAAGTTTGTGAAGCAGCTCGCGCTGACGACGGCCGTTGCGGTCCACGAGCGGGTTCTCGAGCTCGACGCGCACCTTCGCGCTGCGACTCATGTCCGCCACGTTCGGATCAATGAACGCGATGGTGTTCGTGAAGACGCGACCGGGCAAAGCCGGCGCGGTGACCTCGATCGACTGCCCCGGCTTGAGCCACACGAGGTCGCGCTCGTAGGCGTCGAACTTGAACCACATCCGCGAGAAGTCGGCGACCTCGAAGAGCTTGTCGCCTTCCTTCACATATTGCCCTTCATACACCTCGCGCGTCACCACCGTGCCGCTCATCGGCGCGAGAAGTTCGCTGCGATAATCGGCCGCGGCCTTCTGACCGAGCTTGTCGACCTGCGCATCCGAAAGGCCGAGCCGCTTGAGCCGGAGCGTGACGGCGTTCAATGCGCGCTCGTGTTCGGTGGCGAGAATAGGAAAATTCGTCGGCACACTTTGGCGCAGGAGCAGCAGATACTCACGCTCGGCGTTGTAAAGCGTGGGGCTATAAATCACCGCGAGCGGTTGCCCCGCCACCACCTCCGCGCCGACGTAGTTCACGAACAGCTTCTCGACGCGCCCCTCCACGTAAGCCGAAAGCCGCCGGTGACGCGTGTCGTCGTCATCAATCATCCCAGCTACACGCAGCGTCCGGCTGAGCGTTCGCCGCACCACCTCTTCGGTCTGGACGTTGATTACTTGGATGACCGCGAAGCTGAGCGGCACGACGCCCTCGGGCACATCCGCCTGGGAGCCGGCCCCGATGGGCGCGAGCGCCATTTGGCAGATGGTGCATTTGATCGGCTTGTCCGAACGGATTTGCGGATGCATCGAACAGGAATAAATTTTGCCATTGGCTGGGGCGACCGGCGCAGCGTGATTGTGTTGCTCATGCGAATCGCCCGAGCGTTTCGCAGCGAACCATCCAGCGCCGGCGGCGACCGCGACACTGATGACAAGGACGAGGATTTGGTTTGGCTTCATAAATGGTTCACGGTTTGGTGGGCGTCCCGCTCGGTTTCTCCTGATGTTTCTTCAACGCATCGAGATCGGCCGCGCCGCAGTAAAGGAGAAGCTGCGAGAGCATTGAGTGCTGCTCGGCCACAGCGCGCGCGAGCATCAGTCGGCTCTCGATGAGCATCCGGCGCATCTCGAGCACGTCGCGGAACATCCCGCGTTCGGTTTCCCAAGCGAGACGCGCGCTGGCCAGCGCCAGCTCGGAGCGCGGAAGAATCTGGTCGCGGTAAAGCAACGCTTCGCGGCGCGCGGAGGAGATGCTCGTGACGACCTCGTGCACCTCCTTGGCAGCGTGTAATCGATAATCGGCGAGCGACTGCTCGGCGGCGCGCGTCTTCGCGGCATCACGCGCGTGCTCGGCGCGATACTTATCGAGGTTCCAGAACGGCAGGTTCACGTTGAAGAAAACCATCCCCTGCCGGAACTCGCCGTTGCCGGTGAACGCGCGGCCTTCGATGCCGACACCAAAATCGGGCAGCCGTTTGAGACGCGTGACCTCGGTGGTGGCAGCGGCTTGCTCGACTTCGCGACGCATCATCTTCAGCCGCGGCTCGAACTGAAGCGACAGGTCAACGAGATGTCCGCCGAACTCAATCGGCTCGGCGAGCGCTGGCAGTTCAAAACGCGGCCACGTCGCTGCGAAATCGCGGTTGAGCAGACGGTTGAGCGCGACCCATTCGTGGTGGCGTCGTTCACTTTCGGTGCGGAGTTGCTCGGTGCGTTTGGCCCGCTCAGTCTGCGCTTTGAGCACATCCACCTGCGACGCTTTGCCAACGAGGAACTGCTGCTCGGCCAGCTGCGCGAGCGCGTCGAGCCAGGCGACATCTTCCTCCGCCAACTCCACCGCGCGATCGGCCAGCGCGATCTTGAACGTCTGCCGCGCGATCTCCAGCCGCAGCATCTGGAAAGCCATGCTCTCAGCGGCCTGTTGCGTGGCCACTTCGGTCTCGGCGGCGCGGCGCGCGGCGGCGGGCTTGCCGAAGAGCGGCAGCTTTTGCTCCACGCCCACGAGCAGATCGCCGTCATCCGCGCGCATCGAGCGGCGCGCGGTCATTCCGCCAAGCCTGAACATCGGATCCTCCCACGTGCGCACGGCGGCGGCGTTCGCGCGCGAAGCCTCCACACGCGATCGCTCGGCGCGGAGCGAAGGCGCGTTCGTGCGCGCTTCGGCAGCGAGAGCGTTGAGGAATGCGGGCGTGATGACGACGGTGTTCGTGGCGGCCGCGGCGTTGGCGTTCCACACGTTCGTCCACGCGCCCAACAGAATTAGTAATGGTAAAATAGTTTTCATACGCTTCGTTAAAATCGGTTTTTGAGCCGGACCAAGGCAGAGAAAGTCCGCACTGCGCCGGCTCGTGG
>SIAT01000092.1 GCA_009691645.1 Pedosphaera sp.
GACAAGCCCATCGCCGGCCTGCTCAAAGACCTCAAGCAACGCGGACTTCTCGACAGCACGCTCATCATCTGGGGCGGCGAATTCGGCCGCCAGCCCACCGCCGAATACGCCAAAGGCACCGGCCGCGACCACAACGCCTACGGTTTCACCATGTGGATGGCCGGCGGCGGCATCAAAGGCGGCACGACCGTCGGCGAGACCGACGAACTCGGCGGCTCGGCCGTGACCGACCGTTTCCATGTGAAGAACCTCCACGCGACCGCCCTGCACCAGATGGGGCTGGACCCGGACAAGCTGAGTTACTTCTACGGTGGCCTGGACCAAAAGCTCGTCGGCGTGGAAGGCGCGGAGGTGATGCGGAAGATTACGTCCTGACACCCCTCTTCGCCTTGAGGAAGGCTTCACCCGTGTCAGGCGGCGTAGTCTTTGCAGCAGTTCCTGAAGAAAGCACCAACCGCTCTCTCGTAATCTTCGATGGCTATCGGCTTGCGCAGATAAGCCGCCGCGCCCAAGGCCAACGCTTCCGCCTGTAAATCTTCCTCAAGGCCTGACGAGAAGACGACGGCGGCAATATCCCGCGTGCGCGGGTCGGCCTTCATCCGCGCCAGCGTTTCCAACCCGGTCAGCTTCGGCATCTTGTGATCGAGGATGACCAGACACGGCTTCTCGGCGGGGTCGCGCCCGGCATATTTTCCCTCGCCAAAGAAGGAAGTGCAGCGCCGCCTCGACCGTCCACAGATGCACGATCTGACCGGTGTAGCCGGCCGCGCGCAACACTCATTCGGTGAGCTTGGCGTCCCCTTCAGAATCGTCCACGATGAGAATGAAATCCTTTTGCATACCACAATCCTCCCGTTCTATCCACCCACACTAAGTTATTCATAAATCGGTGGTGGTGGTGGTAAAGTTATTCGCCGCCCGTTTGTCGTTGCGGGGGTTCCGGTTCTGTGCGGCGCAAATTGGCTTGAAGGAACCGGTCATCGGGCCAGTCTATATTCGGTCCAGCTTACCTGTTCAACCGATGCGTTTTGATCGTCCAACCTTTTGCCGAGCGTTATCCGGAGCGCTGTGGCTGTTCATCACCGCCTTCACTGCGTCCGCCGTCGAGCCGTTGCGCGAGCGGATCGATAAGACCCTCGAGACCGCGCAACCCGCGCCGCTGGCGCCGTTGGCGGGTGATGCCGATTTCCTGCGGCGCGTCTTGCTCGATCTCACGGGATCGATCCCCACGGCGGCCGAGGCGCGCGCCTTCCTCGACGACGCGGCGCCCGACAAGCGCGCCCAGCTCATCGAGCGCCTGCTCGCCAGCCCCGCCCACACGCGGCATCTCGCCACCGTATTCGACGTGATGCTGATGGAACGCCGCGCCGAGAAGCACATCAAGACCGACGAATGGCGCGCTTTCCTCTTCGCTTCCTTCGCCACCAACAAACCGCTTAACCAGCTCGTTCGCGAAATCCTCGGCGCCGACGGCACGGACGAGAAGCAACGGGCCGCCGCGCGGTTCTATCTCGACCGCGAAGCCGAGCCGCATCTCCTCACGCGCGATCTCGGCCGGATGTTCTTCGGCATGGATCTCCAGTGCGCGCAATGCCACGACCACCCGCGCATTGATGATTATTTCCAGCGCGATTACCACGCGCTGCTCTCCTTCGTGAACCGCACCGCGATCTTCACCGACGAGAAAGCCAAGCGCTCGCTCCTCAGCGAGAAAGTTGACGGCGACACCGCGTTCGCCTCCGTCTTCACCAAGGAAACCGGCGCCGCTGGCCCGCGGTTGCCCGGTGGCGTGCCGCTCACGGAACCGATCTTCGCGAAGGGCGCCGAATGGCTCGTCGCGCCCGTCGCCACGAACAAGGCCCTCCGCCCGATCCCGAAACACAGCCGCCGCGAGTTGCTCGCCCAACACGCCACCGACGGCTCCAACCGCGCTTTCAACCGCAACCTCGCCAATCGCCTCTGGGCGCTGCTCATGCACCGCGGCATCATTCATCCCGTGGACGAAGCGCACTCGGACAACCCGCCCTCCCACCCCGCGCTGCTCGATGCGCTCACCGACGAGTTGGTGGCCTTGAAATTCGATACCCGCGCCTTCCTGCGCGAACTCGCCAGCACCCGCACGTATCAACGCTCCGTCGAGGTGTCCGCAGCGCTGGCGGACGCCGCGAAGTCCGCCGCGCAAAAAATCCCGACGCTCGAAGCCGAGCACAAACGCCTCGCCGCCGTCGCCGTGCAATCCCACGAAGCCGTCGAAAAGCTCGAGACCGAACTGCGCGCCGCGCGGAAAACCGCCGAGATAATCGGCGCCGAGCTGACCAAAACCAACGCCGCCGTGGCCGAGTTGAAGAAACTTTCTGACGCCGCCACCGCCGTGCTCGCCGCTTCCCAGCAGGTCCACGCCGCCAAACAGGAGGCACTCAAGCTGGTGGCCGACGCCCTCGCCAAAACCAGTGAGGCCATTGCGAAATTACCCGAAGACAAGCCGCTCGCCGAGGCCGCCGGCAAATTGAAGAACCGCGCCGGGCAATTGACCAACGAGGTCAACACCGCCGGCAGCGATGTTGCCGCCAAACAGGCCGTAGCCAAAATCCCGACCGACAAATACGCCGCCGCCGATTTCGGCGCCAAAGCCGTGCAGGCGCGGCTCGACGAGACGCTCGCCAAGATCAAAACCGGCGAGCAACAGCGGGCCGCGGCGATCGCACGCCGCGTGACTGAACGCCAGGCCGAGCATCAGGCCAAACGCGCCGCGACCTCCGCGAAGGCGTTGGTGGAACACGGCGAGTTGACCACTATCGCCGCCGCGTCGCAGTCGCTCGTGGACCGGATCCAAAAGGACCTCGCCGGCGTCCGGCCCATCATTGCCAAGCAGATCGAGCTGACCGACTCGGAACAGGCGCAATCCATCGCGATCGCGGCGCTGGCCGAGGTGCGCAAGCAGCTCGCGGCGAAAGAGGAATCCGTCCGACTGGTCGGCGAAGCGCTGGCGAAGGCCGAGCTGGCGCGCCAGAAATTGACGAACGACACCGAGGTGGCCGCTGCGACTACTCAGATCAAAACACGCCACACACAGCTCAGTGCGGAGATCGCCGGTGCACAGCAGGCGGTCGCCACGCGCGTGACGGAATTAAAAAGCGTCGAGGACCGGCTCGGCGGCGCCAAGCAGGCGCACGCGGCCATCGCGGCGCAATTGCCCGCCGCGCAACAGCGGTTGGCGGCGCTCGAAGCGGAGTTGCGCCCCGCGCTCGACAAGTTGAACGCGGACTACTCCAAGCTGGACGAGGTCACCACCAAGCTCGGCACGCAGTGGGGCGGGGGGTTCGCCATCGGCGCGCTCGCGCCGCTCACGCCCGAGCAGTTCGGCTGGAGCCTGATGCAGGCGGCGGGCTTGGTGGATGTGCAGCGCGCGGCCGCTGAGGCGGAGTTCGACAAGAAAACACCCGTCGATCCGAAGACTCCGGCCGACCCGGCGCGGCTGGCGGCTCGGGTGAAATTCACCGAGCAGTTCACCCATGACAAGTTGAAGGGTAATCTCGGCCAATTCGTCAACCTCTTTGGCGGTGCGGCGGGCGGGCCGCAGGATGACTTCTACGCCACGCCGGATCAGGCGTTGTTCTTCGCCAACGGCGGCGTGGTGAGAGGCTGGGTCGCGCCAACGGCGGGAAGTTTGACCGATCGTTTGGCGAAGCTCGCCGACGCGAAGGCCGCGGCCGAGGAGCTTTATCTGGCCGTGCTCACGCGCCGGCCGAGCGAGGCCGAGGCGGCCGAGGTGCAACGACGACTCGCGGCGAGGCCGACTGAAAAAGCGGCCGTGGCGCAGGAATTGGTCTGGGCGTTGCTCGCCTCGGCGGAATTCCGGTTCAATCATTAGACTGGCGGGACGAAGAAAATCACGCACATTGCAGCGAACTCAGGGACAAAGGAACCAACATGAATTGCAACTACGCGTGCGGCTCGGCGGAACACAATATCCACCGCCGGCAATTCCTCGGCACACTCGCCGCGGGCACCGGCGCGGTGGTGGGCGGGCTCGGTTGGTTCGCGCAGCCGGCCTTCGCCGAGCAGATGGCCCGGCAACAAAAGCGGATGCTGGTCATCAACATGCATGGCGGCCTCAGCCAACTCGAGAGCTGGGACCCGAAACCGGGCACGGCCACCGGCGGGCCGTTCCGTGCCATCCCGACCAGCGTGCCGGGCATCCACATCAGCGAATTGCTGCCGCACACGGCGAAGCAGATGCATCACCTCGCGCTCGTCCGCAGCCTGAACACCAAGAACGACGACCACGGCAAGGGCACTTACATGATGCTCACCGGCCGGCGCCAGATGCCGGGACAGGATTACCCGCAGATCGGCGCGGTCGTTTCCAGAGCGCTCGACACCTCCACGCGTTCGCTGCCCGGACACATCCTCATCACTCCCGGCGGCGGCGGCGGACGCAGCGCGGACTCCGCCTATCTCGGGCCGAAGTACGCGAGCATCGTGCTCGGCAACGGAAACCCGCCGCAGAACACCAGCTTGCCCGGCGGCCTCACCGTCGCCGCGGCCGCGCAGCAGGATGAACTGCGCCGGCTCGCCAATAATCGTTTCCTCTCCCGCCGGCGTACCGCGCAGACGGATGCCTACACGCAAAGCTACGAGGGCGCGCAGGAATTGATGCGCCAGCGCGAGGCGTTCGATCTCACGAAGGAATCGGCCAAAGACCACGAACGCTACGGCACGCATGACTTCGGCCGGCATTGCCTGATGGCGCGGCGGTTACTCGAGAAGGGCGTGACCTTCGTCCAGATCTCGCACTCGAACTACGACACGCACAACGAGAACTTCAACTTCCACTTCGAGCAACTCGGCGAGTTCGACCGCCCCTTCGCCACGCTGGTGCAGGATCTCTACGACCGCGGGATGCTGGAGAACACGCTCGTCGTCGTCCTCTCCGAGTTCGGCCGCACGCCGAACGTCAACCAGTACTACGGCCGCGATCACTGGGGTCGCGCCTGGAGTGTCTGCCTCGGCGGTGCCGGCATCGTGCGAGGTGCGGTCATCGGCAAGACCAACGACAAAGGCACCGAGGTGACCGAGCGCGAGGCGGATGCCGGTCATCTCTTCCACACGTATCTCAAGGCGCTCGGGCTGAATTCAAAAGGTCACTTCGACCTCGGCGGCCGCCAAGTGCTGATGGCCGATCCCGCCGTCGGCCCGATCAAGGAACTGCTCGCCTGAGCCGCACCGCCGTTCCACGCTGATGAAAGCCGATCCGAAAGCTGCGCACGTCGCGCAGGAGTTCACCCACGACGCGCCGCTCATCACCTGCCGCTTCGATCCCACGGGCCGCTTCATCTTCGCCACCGCCGAAGACCGCGCCATCCTCCGCTGGGATTTGGCCACCGGCCAGAAGACCGTCTTCACCGCGCACGATTCGTGGGTGGGCGCCCTCGCCTTCACTCCCGACGGCACCACGCTCGTCAGCGCCGGTTATGACGACCAACTCATCTGGTGGCCCGCCACGGCCGAGAAGCCCGCGCCGGTTCGCAAGGTGAAAGCGCACGCCGGTTGGATCCGTGCTCTCGCCGTCAGCAAGGATGGCAAACAACTCGCCAGCGGGGGCAACGATCGCGTGGTGAAACTGTGGAGCCTCGCCGACGGCGCGCCCGTGCGCGAATTCCCCGGCCACGATCGCGATGTGTACAGCCTGCTCTTCCATCCCTCCGGCCAGTTTCTTTTGAGCGGCGATTTGAAGGGGCAGGTTCACCAATGGGAAATCGGCAGCGGCAAACTCGCGCGCAAGTTCGAAGGCAAGGATCTGCACTCCTACAACGGCGGCCAACAGGTGGATTTCGGCGGCGTGCGCAGCCTCGCGCTCACCCCGGACAGCAAGCACCTCCTCGCCGCCGGATTGCACAAGGCCACCAACCCCCTCGGCGCCGTGCACGAGCCAATCGCACTCCGCTTCGAGTGGGAGAGCGGCAAACTTTTGAAGAGCCACATCAGCGAGGATGTGAAACAGGGCGTGCTCTGGCGCATCATCGCGCATCCGGACGGCCCGCTCATCGGCTGCTCTGGCGGCGGCAATGGGGGCTTCCTCCTCTTTTGGGCTGCGGACGCCGAGAAGCCGTTCCACAAGTTCAGCCTCGGCAACACCGCGCGCGAAATGGACCTGCACCCCGACGGCCTGCAAATCGCCACTGCGCACTACGACAAGAAGCTGCGTCTCACGAAACTTTCACCGAAGCCGGCCGCGCCCGCCGCGGCGCCTGCGAAGAAGGCGTGATTGAAACGCGAGCGGCTTTTGCCGTGCGCAATTCGATCCGATTTCACGCGAGGATTTCCTTCACGATCTCTCCGTGCACATCGGTCAGCCGCATATCACGGCCGCCGAAGCGGAACGTGAGCTTCGTGTGCTCGAGGCCGAGCAGGTGCAGCAACGTCGCGTGCAAATCGTGCATGGTCACGCGGTTCTCGACCACTTTGTAGCCGTACTCGTCCGTCGCGCCATAAGTCATGCCGCCCTTCACGCCGCCGCCCGCGAGCCAGATGGTGAAGCCAAAAGGATTGTGGTCGCGCCCGTCGCCGCCCTGTGCAAAGGGCGTACGGCCGAACTCGCCAGCCCACACCACGAGCGTCTCTTTCAGCAATCCGCGGGTCTTCAAATCTTTCAGCAGCGCGGCGATCGGCTGATCCACCGCGCGCGCGTTGTCTTCGTGGCCCTGCTTCAATTTCCCGTGCTGATCCCAGCGGTCGTGGCCGGCGTTCGGGCAGGTCAGTTCGATGAAGCGCACGCCGCGCTCCACCAACCGGCGCGCGAGCAGGCATTGCTGGCCGAAGGTGCGCGTCTGCTTGAACGGGTGATCGAGGCCGTACGCCTGTTTCGTCGCCGCGCTCTCGCCGCGCAAATCCATCAACTCCGGCACCTCGGCCTGCATGCGGCCGGCCAGCTCGTAATTCGCGATGGTGCTCTCGATCGCGTCGAGTTTCCCGAAACGATCGAGCACGCCGCGGTCCAGCTCGCGCATCAGAGCCAGCTTGCGCTGCTGCGCCTCGGGCGTCGCCTCGACGGGTGTGATGTTCGCCACCGGCTGCCCGGCGGGCTTGAAGATGGAGCCTTGATAACTCGCCGGCAGAAAGCCGCTGTTGAAATTGTCC
>SIAT01000093.1 GCA_009691645.1 Pedosphaera sp.
TCACCGTGGGCATAAAATCCCCCTCATTCATTTCTCGCGTTATGGCAAAGTCCGATAGGAATTGTCGTCTCGCAACGGAGAATCTGCAGCCGTCATGTGTGCGTCACAGTTCGCCATTCTCCGACTCGGCACGATACCGATAAAAGCCATCAGTAGGCCGCTGAAAAATACCAGCAGCGCTGAAATGATCAGGATGCGGCGCTGCAAGGCAGGAGAAGAGACTCGGGAGAGCATAGGCTTAGTTGCGTTCCGCGAGAGGTCTGTGGATTTACTCATCCCCAGAACTCACACTCCACAGAGCAAATTAGCACAAAAGGAAACTGCGAGGCGGAAAACGTTCCCGCCTCGCCGCAAAGCGCCCGCAAAAGGCGGCTCGCAGGTCTGACGCTTGTCAGAAGTTGAAGATAGTCTGGAAATAGACCCAGTCGGCATCCGTGGCGATCCCGCCACCCGCTTCGACCGAGCTCTTGATATAGCTGCCGGTGAAGAAGTGGGCATAGCCAGCCTGGAGCGTCCACCATTTGTTGACGCTGTAGCTCAGCACGAGGTCCAGCTCCGACCCGAGATATTTGCTGAACTGCGAGTTGCGGCCGTAACCGTTGGAGCCTCGCGCAGTGCCGCTCTCGCTATAGAAGGAATCGCGGTCGTCGGAGAGGAAGTAGGCGTGCAGGTCGGCGGCCACGCTCAGATCCTTGTGCGGCTTGGCCGAGAAACGCAGGTGCGGATCGTGGATGTTGCGCAGGCCGATGACATCGATGTAGCCGTACTTGCCGTGGTTGGTGCCGTAGAGTTGGTCGAGAGTGCCGCTCTTGCCGTCGGTGGAGTCCTCATCGCCGCTGCCCCAGTCGTACTGAATGCCGAGGCGAGGAGTCCACGCGGACTCCTTCCATGTGTAACCGGCGGTCAAAAAGGCGCCGTAGGCCGTATGGTCCAGCGCGCCGACGGTGCCGAACTGGCCGGCGAACTCGGCGGCGAAATCCCAGTTGCCGAACTGGCCGGGGATGGAAGCGAGGCGCGCGCCGATGGTGTACACATCGCGGTCGCTCGGCGGGGTGACGCCTGTGACCGTGGTAGTGCCGACGGCGTTCCGGGCGATGAAGTAGAGGTGCGTGTCCATCTTGGGGATCAGGTTCTTCGCGGTGCCGTAGATGCCCGAGAAATACTCGTAATCCTCCGCTAGGTTGAAGTTGTTGTCGTTGGCGCCATTGATGCGGCCGACGAAACCATCCAGCGAATAATCACCCTGCTCGAAGCGCAGTTTGGCCGCATCGAACACGCGGCCCGTGTTACCCCAATCGCTCTTGCCGATGAATCGCTCCTCGCCGTAGCTCAGTTCCTGCCGGCCGATCTTGAGGCTGAGCGGAAACTCCTTCGGGTTCCCGATCTGGAGATAAGCCTGATACAGTTCGAACTGGTCGGAATCGGAGTTGACGGCGCGATCATCACCGGTGGAACGGCTGTCACGGCCTTGCACGTAGAATTGAAGCCACGACTGCGGTTTGTAGCCGACATGCACCTTGGTGCGCGTGACCCAGAAGACGTTGTCGTTGTTGAAACCGGTCTTGATGAAGTCGGCGCTGGCGCCGGCACCGGTCGCATTACCCGCGTTCTCCTTCACCTCGTAGCGGAGGCGGATCTGCGCGCCGACATCCCACGGACTGGCGTTGGTCCATTGGGAACGAAGCCAGTCGTTGACGACGCCGGCACTCGGCTTGGCGGCCGCGGCCGGGGAACCGGCTTGCTGGGCGTGCGCGGTGACGAGCGACGCACTCAGAGTGAGGAGGGTGAGTAGATGACGGAACATGGCGGTTTCAGGTTATGGTTTTTTCGGTTGCAGTGACATGTCGGAAAGGAGATGTGGGGCGCCTTCCGAGAATCTCTTCAAAGTCGATGCAATCCAAAGTAACTTTTCACTTCGTGTTTTCAAGCGTTTTTTCCGGCCGCTTTCAGTGGTGGACAGCCGCTGCGGGAGAGGCTAAATAATCAGCCGCTCCAGCAACGCAAAGGCGTGTGACGCGCCGAAGCACGAACCAAGATAATTTATGAACCAGAACACCTCATCAAACCCGAGCTTCTCGCGCCGGGATTTCCTCACCACAACAACCAAGGCTGCCGCCGGCGCCTCACTGCTCGGCGCGCTGTCGGCCGAGCGTTTCGCCCTCGGCGCTTCGCCGAGCGACACCGTGAAGATCGCGCTCATCGGCTGCGGCGGGCGCGGTTCCGGTGCCGCCAATCAGGCGCTCGGCACGGATGGGAGCGTCAAACTCGTGGCTGCGGCGGACGTGCATCCGGACCGCTTGAACGGGGCCATCAGCAATCTCTCGAAGGCTCACAAGGACAAGGTGGACATCAAGAAGGAGAATCTGTTCCTCGGTTTCGACGGCTACAAGAAAGCCATCGCCATGGCCGACGTGGTGATTCTCGCCACGCCGCCCGGCTTCCGCCCGATGCAGTTCGAGGAAGCGGTGCGCCAAGGCAAGCACGTCTTCATGGAGAAGCCGGTCTGCGTGGACGCCCCCGGTTTCCGCAAGGTGATGGCTGCCGCGCAGGAAGCCAAAAAGAAAAACCTCAAGGTCGGTGTCGGCCTCCAGCGCCATCACCAACTCGGCTATCTCGAGACAATGAAGCGCCTGCACGACGGCGCCATTGGGGACATCGTGGCGATGCGCGCTTACTGGAACGGCAACACGCCGTGGGTGCGCCGCCGTGACGAACTCGAGAAGCAGTACGGCCGCAAGCTCACTGAGATGGAATACCAACTGCGCAACTGGTACTACTTCGTCTGGCTCTGCGGCGACCATATTGCCGAGCAGCACATTCATAATCTCGACGTCATCAACTGGGTCAAGAAGGGCCCGCCTGTCAGCGCTCGCGGTAACGGCGGTTGCGAAACCCGCAAGGGCAAAGACTACGGCGAGATCTTCGATCACCACGTCGTCGAGTTCACCTACGCGGACGGCTCCGTCTGCTTCAGTCAGTGCCGTCACCAGCAGGGTTGCTGGAATGATGTCTCCGAGTCCGTCATCGGCACGAAGGGCAAGAGCGACCTCGGTCGCTACACCATCACTGGCGAGAACGCATGGCGCTTCAAAGGCGGTGGCAAGGACGCCTATCAGCAGGAGCACGACGATCTCTTCGCCGCCATCCGTAACGACACTCCCTTCAACGAGGCCGAGTACGGGGCCGCCAGCTCGATGACCTCCGTGCTCGGCCGCATGGCGACCTACTCCGGCAAGGAAGTCACATGGGAACAGGCCATCAATTCGCAAGTGGACACGATGGTGCCGAACATCGACAAGGTCTCCTTCGAGGAGGCGATGAATCTGTCGCCGAAGAGCCTGCCTGATCCGGCCACCGGCCTCTACAAGCTGGCCATTCCGGGCGTCACCACTGTCATCTAACGAGTGCCCCCGTTGTTTCACATCACCCGCATCTGGCGACAGGTGCGGGTGTTTTGTTTACTGCTGGTTGCCGGATGCGCGACGGCGCGAAACGACGGCCCGTTCGCGCGTTTCGAATTCGCCCAGCCCGCGATGGGCACGATCTTCCGCATCACGCTTCACGCACCGGACGAGAAACGCGCGGAGGCGGCTGCGAAAGCTGCGTTCGCCCGCGTCATCGAGCTTGAGTTGGCGATGACCGATTACGATCCCGAGAGCGAGTTGCTCCGTCTCTGTCGCCCGCCACACGGCCAACCTGTGCAAGTTAGCCGCGACCTCTTCACCGCGTTGCAGCACGCGCGCGTTCTGGCCGAGCTGACCGAAGGAGCGATTGACCCCACGGTCGGGCCGTACGTCCAACTCTGGCGGCGCGCGCGGCGTCAGCGAGAATTGCCCGCGCCCGAGAAGCTCGCCGAGGCTGCGGCCGCCGTCGGTTGGCGGAAGTTCCAATTAGACACAAAGAAACAAACGGTCACGCTGCTCGCGCCGAATATGCGGCTCGATTTGGGTGGTGTCGCGAAAGGGTACGCGGCCGACGCGGCGCTGGCCGTGCTGCGATCACACGATATTCGCCGCGCGCTCGTGGCTGCGAGTGGCGATCTCGCCATCGGCGATCCGCCGCCCGGCAAAACCGGCTGGGCCATCGGCCTGACTTCCTTCGTCAGTGACAAGCCGGATCGGCAGGCCGTGCTCCGCAATTGCGGCGTCTCCACTTCGGGCGACACGGAGCAGTTCCTGCTGCTCGACGGTACGCGCTACTCGCACATCGTGAACCCGCTCACCGGTCGCGCTCTCACCAATCGAATCAGTGCGAACATCATCGCCCCCACTGCCACGGCCAGCGACATTCTCGCCACGGCCGTCTGCGTGCTCGGCGCGGAGAAGAGTTTGGAGATGGTGAAGACGCTTGATGGCGTTCATTTTCGCGCTGTCACGTTGCGCGATGGAAAACCGGCGGAAGTCGCCTCGGCTGGATTCCCGTCGCCAGCGAAATCGGAGAAGTGAGCCGCGGCGGCTCTGCGTCAGCGGATCAGCATCCCGTGCAACTGCGCCACGCTGGCCGTGCCGGTCGTTCCGAGTTGGTGGACGACTGACGAGGCGGCGGCCATCGCGATCTCCATCGCCTCGCGCAACTCAGCTCCCGCAGCGAGCGTGGCGGCGAGGTTCGCCGTCACCGCGTCGCCCGCTCCCACGATATCAATCTTACCACGCACCGGTCGGGAAGGGACATGCTCCACCGCGCCCGAGGCGTCGGCTCCGATGATGCCTTCCTCCGAGAGCGTGACGAAGACGCGCTGGCCGGTCTTGCGGGCGAGTCGCGCAACGGCGGCTTTCACGCCGGCCACATCCGCCGCGGCATCTGCTCCGGTAAGCGCGGCCAGTTCTGCGCGGTTCATCTTGTAAACAATCTGCGGGAAATCCCGCAGACCGCGCCGGCTATCGGCGAGGATGAGTAGTTCAGGGCGCCGCTTGGTGAGCGCGCTGATTTCATTGAGCACGCCAGCCGTCACAACACCGGTCGCGACGACGTCTACTTGGTCGAGCAGGATGATCGCATCCACGGAATCCCCCAGCGCGCGTACGGCGGCGACGAGTCGGGCCGAGACCGTCTCCGGCGTGGGTGTCCAGTTCTTCGAATCGAGCCGGTTCAGTTCACGCGGTGATTGGCCGGACTCCAGCACGAGCGGTTTGCAGTAGGTGAAAGTGCGGCGCGCGGGTGTTTCAATGAAGTGGTCGAGGCGTGCACCGGAGATCGCCTTCAGCGCGCGCCGCAGTTCGTAGCCTTCCCCATCTTCACCGTAGAAACCGACGGGCCAGATTTCGCCGACACCGAGTGCGGCGAGGTTGTTCAGGATGGTGCCCGCACCGCCCGGCTGGCTGCGGACGCTCACAATATTGTGGACGGCGAGGCCGGTCTCGATGGAAATCTCGGCTCGAGCCGGATCAATTTCGAGATAGCGGTCGAGACAGAAATCACCCACGAGCGCCACACGGAGAGAGGCGTAGCGGGTGGCGATGGCGTGAAGGCGGTCCGAGTTCACGCGGTTGGCGAGAGTTCGTGCAGGAGGTGTTGGACGAACGCGAGATTGTCGCACTGCAGATAATGCATCGCGCCACCCATTCGGGAGAAGGTCTTGCAGAAACGCAGGTAGTAGGCCGGATTGTCTTTGGGCGGTTCGCCGCGAGTCCAGTCCCAGTTCCCGCCATCCTGCAAATCCACCACGTGAATGCTGTGGCCCTTCACGATGGAGCGACCGGCTTGCAGGCGGAGATTGTTCACGCAACTGAGGCTCTTCTCGAAAACCTGCGGGCCCATGATCGCGGAACCGACGGAGAGCACCGCACCGCCGTCGAGTCCTTCCACCGCCGTGGTGAAGAGGCGGAAATCAGTCGTGGCTGCGCGGCCGAGTACAGCGCCGTTGAACATCGGGTGATTGGAGATGATGTCGTAGCCGATGCCCGGATGAACGGTGATGGGAATGTTTCGTAGGAACGCCTGCGCGAGAACGGATGTCGCCTTCCACGGATGCTTCACTTCGATGCGGCCTGTTGGCAAACGATGTTGGCGAATCACCTGCAACAGCTCGGATCGAGCCGGCGCGAGCGGATGGGCAGGCTCGCCGCGGAGCTGATTCTCCAATTCCTCTGCGCTGGGAAGTGTCGTGCCGTTCTCGACGATGAACCGGCCGAGGCTGCGGCCGTAACCCTCGCCGCGAAGTGCACCGGCGAGAAGTGCGAGATGAATGTTGCGTCCCGTCTCGTCCCACGTGCCGAACGTACCGGTAGCGACATTCTTCTCAACGCACTCGGTGGAGCGGCCGAGGAAAGCCCATTCCCAATCGTGAATGGTGCCGGCGCCGTTGGTGGCGAGGTGCGTGATCCAGCCCCCTTCCATCAACCGGTCGAGGATGAGGTGGCCGCCATTCTTGAGCAGATGCGCGCCGTAGATAAGCATCACGCTCGCGCCGCGCACACGGGATTCGCGGATTTGGGAGGCGGCGTGGCGGATGAGTTTCGAGTTCACTTCACCGCAAGAGGGCAGCGGCCGGTCGGTGGGCACGAGCGTCTCCTCGATCGTCGCCATGCTCGCGCGCTCGGCGAGCGGGAAGACTTTGAGCTTCGTAAGGTCGAGCGGTTCGGGAAAGGGGCGCATTGAATTTAATTGTGCGCAGTTTAAGCACCGAGAAGTCGCGCAAGCAAGGCGTCCGGCTCGCGATAATCCGCGATAAGCGCGTCCGCGCCCGCCGCCAGCAGGGCGCGACGTTTATGCGGTTCCATCGCGCCAGAACCGTTGTGCATCTCGTCACTGGCGACGCCGATGGCGAGACCGCCGAGTTTCTTCGTGGCTTCAATTTCCACCGCGCCGTCGCCGAAGGAGAGCAGGTTCGCGCCGGAGATGTGTTCCTCGCGCAGGATCTGATCGAAGTGCGCCAGCTTGGAAAAGGGTTCGTTCTGCCGGCTGCCGATGATGCGCGCACCGAAGAAACGCGCCACACCGACTAGAGCACCTTCCTCGCAGACACGATCCTCGAGTGTGCCGCTCAGGATGAAAAGTTTCAGGCCACGTGCCGTGATCTTCTCCAGAAGCGCGCCGGCCCCATGAATGACGAAATCTTCAGGGCGCACTTTTGCTTCGCGGATTTTCGCGGCACGCTCCGCGATTCGCTGGTCGAG
>SIAT01000094.1 GCA_009691645.1 Pedosphaera sp.
TTGATGAAGGCGAAACGCACTTTCTCGAGCATCGATTCGGGCAACTTCTGGCCGTCGAGTTTGTTCAACTGCGGTTTCGGATCGAACAAATCGATGTGGCTCGGCGCGCCTTCGAAGTAGATGAGGATGCAGTTCTTCGCTTTGGCGGGGAAATGCGTCGGGCGCGGCGCGAGCGGATCGGTGCGTGGAAGATCGGCGGCAATCAGTTGGTCCTGTTGCAGCAGCGAAGCGAAGGCGAGTGTGCCGAGGCCGGTCGTGCTAGTGGCGAGAAAGTCGCGCCGCGTGAGCTGGGCGATTTCCGACGGGGAGAGTTCGGGGCGGTTTTCCATGGTCATTCCCGGGTGATGAATTCGTCGAGGTTCAGCAGCACACGGGAAAGCATGGTCAGCGTGGCTTGCTCCGCGAGGCCGGGCTGGTCTTTCTTTTCGGCGCCGCAAATCTTCGCCGCGGTGTCGGGGTTGGCCTGCACGAGCTGGAGCTGCGCGGCGTAAAGCTGGGTGAGTCGCGTTAATTCTGCCGATGTAGGGGGGCGGGCGAGGCATCGCTGGAAGATGCGTTTTAATTTTTCCTCCACCGAACCTGAGGCTTCGGCATGAATGGCTTTGCCGAGCGTTTGGGCGCACTCGAAGAAAGTGCCGTCGTTCAATAGCGCGAGTGCTTGCAGCGGTGTGTTGGAACGTTCGCGGCGAGAACAGACGGCGTTGGAGTCCGGCGCGTCGAAGGTCATCAGCATCGGATACGGCACGGTGCGTTGGAAGAAGATGTAGAGGCCGCGGCGATGCTTTTCGTTGCCGGGACTTTCGGTCCACTTCACCGAGTTCGCGTAGCCGAGCGCGGCGATGTCCGCCGGTAACGCGGGCCGGATGCTCGGGCCGCCAATCGTGGGATTGAGCAGACCGCTGACTGCGAGATAACTATCGCGTACCGCTTCGGCTTCGAGCCGCAGGCGGTTTTGGCGCGCGAGCAGCAGGTTGTTCGGATCGCGCTGCGCGAGTTCGGGCCGCACGCGCGATTCTTGCCGGTAGGTGGTGGAAGTGACGATGAGTTTGATCAGCGCTTTGCGGCTCCAAGAAAGACCGGGCGATTGATGGGGGGAGGAGGTCTGCGAACTGGCCGAGGAGGCAAAGGTGCTGGCGAGCCAGTCGAGTAGTTCGGGGTGTGACGGTTTTTCGCCGCGCGCGCCGAAGTCGTCCACCGTCGCGACGAAACCGCGGCCGAAGAGGGTTTTCCAGACATGATTCACCGTCACGCGCGCAGTGAGGGGATTGGCGGGATCGAAGAGCCAGCGGGCCAGATCGAGGCGATCGGCGCGTTCGCCGCGCGGTTTGAAGGGGTGCAATACGGCAGGCGTGCCGGGCTGCGCGGCGTCACCTTTGTTTAGGAAATTTCCGCGGATGTGGATGCGCGTCTCACGGCCTTTCGGTTCGGCAACGAGGGTGGCGGCGAATGTTTCCGGTGGTTTGGGTTGTTTCTTCGCGTGCTCGTCAATCTGCGTCTGGAATTTCGTCACACCGGAATCCACGGTTTCGCGGAAATGTTTTGCCAGCGCCTGCGTTTGTTCCGGCTTGCGCTGCGCGGTCGGCGTGCGCAACGCCTGGGCGATGAGGTCGGGCAGGCTGTCGGGACGGAGCGGCCCAGCGTCACTTGTGGCGGCGAGGCGAAATTGCGCGAGGGTGTGCTCGGTGCCGTGCTGTTGATCGAGCGTGATGAGGATTCGCGCGCCGTCGGACGGCGTGAACGGCTCGCGCGTTTGAAAGACGATGGTGTGAGTACGGTTCGTCTGCGGCATCACGGCCCAACCAGTTTTGATGTCGCCGTCAATCGCGCCGGCTGCGGGATAGTTCTTGCCGCTACGTTCCTGATGGAAATCGGCGGCGGCATTGTGCAACGCGATTGGTTTCTCGCCAGTCGCATCAGCGATTTTTATGCTGAACTCGGAGAGGACAAAGTTGCCGTTCTTGCTGCGACCGACGTTTTTGCTCGCAGTGACACCGACCAGTGCTTCGAGGCGAAAGCCGGTGACGGTTTTCAAATCAGTGGTTGCCTCGACCGTGTAAGTGGCGGTGGCGGGATTGGGGCCACTGGCGAGAATGGACTTGTCCGGTTGCGCCTTCAGTTCGACACCGTCACTCGCCGCGAACTTCTTTGTTTCGAGTACGGTCCAGCGCGCGCTGGGTTGCGCTTGTTTCTCCCACTCGACCTGCTTGCGCGGCAAATCGTTCGTCACGTAACTGTCGAGTGCGGACTTGAGTTTCGAGCGGTCGGTTTCCCATGCGCCTTTGAGTTTGTTGTAAGTCGTCAACTCGGCGGCTTGCATGGCGGGCAGGTTCTTCTCGGAAGCGTTGTTGAAGAAGGCGAAGAGTTGATAGTACTCGCGCTGCGTGAGCGGGTCGTACTTGTGGGAGTGGCACTCGGCACAGCCTGCCGTGAGGCCGAGCCACGTGGTCGAGGTCGTGTTCACCCGGTCCACGGTGGCTTTGCCGCGAAATTCCTCCTGATCCACGCCGCCCTCGGTGTTCGTGAGCGTCTGGCGATGGAAACCGGTGGCGACGTGCTGCTCGTGCGTGGCATCGGGGAGCAGGTCGCCGGCGAGTTGCTCGATGCTGAAACGGTCGAATGGCAGATCGCGGTTGATGGCGTTGATGACCCAGTCGCGATAGAGATAGGCGAACGGGCGCGGGCGATCCTTTTCGTAGCCGTCGCTGTCGGCGTAACGGGCGAGATCGAGCCAGTGGCGTCCCCAACGCTCGCCAAAATGCGGCGAAGCGAGCAGGCGATCCACCAACCGCTCGTAGGCGTCGGGCCGTGAATCATTCACAAAACCAGTCACTTCCTCGGGCTTCGGCAGCAGGCCGATGAGGTCCAAACTCAGCCGGCGGATGAGTGTGTGGCGGTCGGCTTCCAAGGAGGGCGCGAGCTTTTCTTTTTCCAACCGCGCGAGAACGAAGGCGTCGATCGGATTGCGGACGATCATCTTCGGATTTTGGATTCGCGGCGCGACCGGCCGCTGGATTGGCTGGAACGACCAGTGCGTGGATTTGGTCGCGCCCGAGGCAGAGGCGCCATCTGGCCACACGGCGCCGGCGTCAATCCACTCTTTGATGAGTACGATCTGCGCGGTGCTGAGCCGCTCGCCTTTGGGTGGCATCACGTTTTCTTTGTCCACGCCAGAAATGAACTTCACGAGGCGGCTCTCGCCAGATTTGCCGGGGACGATGACTTTTCCGCTGTCGCCACCGGCGAACGCGGCGGCTTTGATATCGAGGCGCAAGCCGGACTTCTGTTTTTCCGGACCGTGGCACGAGTAACAGTGCTTGGCGAAGAGCGGTTGGATGTCGCGCGCAAAACCCACCGCGGCGCGGGAGGGGGAGGCGAGGAGCATTCCCGCGGCGGCGAGTGCGAATGTTAGGGACTGGTTCATGAACTGGCTGAAATTATCAGGCAATCAATGGAGGGTCAATTTGACCGTTGCATTGAAGTCTCTTGAAAAAACACCCTTTCGCAAAGACCGTCTCGTGCTATGTTGCGGCGTGATCAAGCCGGTAACCAAGCTTCTTCTCCTCGCGGTTTTACTGCTGGGCGCGGAGTGTCTTGATGCGGCGGAGCGCGCGTCCGTGCGCATGAGTCGCACGCGCATTCGCCAGTTGCTCAGCCAGATTGTCATCGACGAGGTTCCGGCGGTGGATGGTTTCAGCCTGCGCGAAGTGGCCGAATTGCTTGACCGCGAGGCGCGTCGCCGTGATCCAGCGGGCGTCGGCATCAACTTCATCGTCAATCCGAACATCGTGAGTCTGCCGCGTGGCGGTCAACCGAACGCCGTGCCTGTGCAGCCCGTCGTCCCTGTGCCGCCTTTGATTGATCCGAACACCGGCTTGCCGATTCCTCAAGCGCAGCCAGTGGCTCCCGTCAATCCCGCCAAGGGTATTGATGCAGATGCGGTGAAAGTGAAGGGTCTCACCGCGCCACTGCGTCGCGTGACGCTCGGCCAATTCTTGGATGCGGTGGTGAAGTCACTCGACACGCCGGTGCGCGTTTCCATCGAGGATTACGCCGTGGTGTTCATGCACAAGAATCCCGACGAACAGGATGTCTTCACGCGCACCTTCCGCGCGAATCCGAACACGTTCGGTCAGGGACTGACGCCGGCTGGCAACGGACAGCCCGGCGGGCCTGCACCGGCCGCGCCCGGGCGCTAACCAAGTCCACCGCTTCTTCGCGGCTGCGCGTTGTGCGCATCACTTCAAACTGCGGATCCAATCGGCGAGGAGCTTCGTCGCCTTTTCATCCGTCATCGAGGTTGCCATCGGCGGCATCTGGCCGGGGCCGCGCGTGCCGACGCGTTGGAGCAACACGGAATGTTCGGGCGCACCGGGCGCGATGAGGCGTCCGTCGGCAAGGGCCGGGAAAGAGTGCAGCGGTTTCACATCGAGCAGGCGTGTGTTCGCAAGTGGCGTGGAGAACTCGAGGTCGATCTGGGCGTTGCCGCCGCCGGCCTCGACGTGGCAGTGGGCGCAGTTGCTTTGGAGATAAGCGCGCGCGCGCGCGTCCACGGGAGCCTTTTCATCGTACGGATTCGCGAGTCGGCGGAGGTTCTCAGGATTGCGCGGAAGGAACGCGTTGTGCTGGTTCTGCGCGCGTTGATTAGCCATTGGCGCTTGCTTGTTCCACAGCTCGTTTGTGGTCTTGTCGTCGGTGCCAGATGCTTTCGCTTCGCGGAAGAAACGGTCGCGTTCGTAATCGGATGTCCTAGTGCGCAGCAGGCCGAGTTTCTCGAGCACGACGAGTTGGTTGGCGCGGACGCCGTTGTAGTCGTGGTCGCGGTTCATCTGCGATTCAGTGAGGCCGAGGACGAAAGTCGACGCGCGGCTGTGGCAGACGAGACATTCGGCGCGACTCGGATAATGCCAAGTCTGCTTGCGGACGCCGCCGGGAGCGTTCGCATCGCGGATGTTGATTTCCTCGTCCACACCGGCGTCGGCGACGAGCGTGGCGTCGGTCTGCGCATCGTTCCAACGATAGGTGTACCCGGCCCATTCGCTATTTTGTTTCAGCATCACGCGCGTTTCCAACCGGCGGTTCGTCGCAGGTTTTCCAACGGTGGTTTCCAGCGAGAATGTTTTCACTAGCACCACGCCGTCGGGAAGGCCCCAACTGCGCTGATGGGTGAAGTCGATCTGCGTGCCGGGTGGCAAGGCGAGGAACCGTTCCTTGTTCGCGCCGTCGGACCAAAGCTGCGAATTGACGGAATAAGGGATGACGGCGGGATTAAGCCGGTGGTTTTTCGTCGAAGCGAAGAGACCGGTCTCGCTGAGCTTGGTTGGAAAGGAAGCGGAACGGGTTTCAATCGTGGTCGGTTCGAGGCGGTAGAAAAGTCCGGCGTGATCCACGATGATCGGTTCGCCGTCGTGATCTTCGCCGATGGCTGTGATCTTGCACGTGGTGCGCGCGACTTCGCCCTGCCAAAGCACTCGCGTGCCGTCGTGGCGGATGCCCCAAATGCGGCCGGTGGAATAATCGCCGTAGAGATACGCTCCGCGCAGTCCAGACAGTTTCTGGCCGTGATAGACCATGCCGCCGGTGAGCGAGCGCGCTTCGACATGATGATGTTCGGCGACCGGTTTGCTGAGTTTTCCGGGACCGAGCGCACGGTTGGGATAGAAGGCGTGGCTGCCTTCGTACGCGCTCCAGCCGTAGTTCGCGCCGCGCTCGACCAGTTTGACCGACTCCCACAAATCCTGTCCGTTCTCGCCGACCCAGATGTGGCCAGTAAGTTTGTCCGCCGCGATGCGCCACGGGTTTCGGAAACCGTGCGCCCACGTCTCGGGTCGCGCGCCGGGCGTGGTGAGGAACGGATTGTCCGCAGGGACGGTGTAAGTTTTTCCAGCAGGCGCATTCAGCACGTCGATGCGCAGCACCTTCGAGAGCAATAGATCAATTCGCTGCCCAGTGAGGTTGATGTCTGAATCAGTCGTGCCATCGCCGGAGGTGAAGTAGAGCATTTTGTCTTTACCGAAAACGAGGTCACCGCCGTTGTGTCCATCCGAGATCCATTCGATGACGACTTGTTCGGATTGCGGATCAACCACGCCGGTTGGTTCACGTGGGACGGTGAGACGTGAGACGCGCGATCGGTTTGTGCCATCGCCGAAGCCGCCGTTGTGGCCCAGGTAGAGCCAGCCGTTGCGCGCGTAATCGGGATGGAACGCCAAGCCGTAGGCCGTGCTTTTGCCTTTCCAAATGAGTTGAGGCGCACGGTTCGTCTGGCCCGGCGTGACCCGCCAAATCTGGCCGGGACCGTAGCTGCCATCCGAAGCGATGATGAACAAATCGCGCGTGCCGGGCTCGGCGTGGAGATGGATTGGGAACTTAAGATTGATTTCACTCAGCGTCTTCACCGCGCGAAATGGCGGCGCGGGATCTGGTGAGCCGACAAGTCGCGAGGCGGTCCACGGCGGGAATTGGATTTTCGCCAGCGGACTCGTGGCCTCGTTCGGGCCGACGAACTTCAACGCCGAGTAGCGGTCGGTTTGGTGGAAATTTACTTCGGTTAAGTTTGCGGAAGTGGAGAGCTCCGGCTCCGGCGCATCCTTCGTGTAATCATATCGGCAGAGCGCGAAGTGCCACTGCTCGTCTGGCACAGGCCGTCCGCCGGTGCGGAGGAAATCGCGCCACGGGATGCGGCCCTCGACCGACCAGCCGCGGTCGCGATCGTCGCGGCGGTTGAGCGTGCCGCGCAGCGCGACCTTCGATTCGAGATGGAACACGCCATCTTTTCGATGGTCAACGAGAGAGGCATTATTTTCGCGCTTCGGCACGAACATGTCGAAGCGTGTGTTGGCCGCGTTCACCTGAAATTCATAGTAACCAGTTTTGTTCTCAGCCGGTTTGAAGAAGAGTTCGAACACGTCGCTGTCCCGCGTCTGGCCGTCGTGTTCGGTGACGTCGGCGAAAAGATCGACGTCATCCATCTCGGCGAAGAAGTAGAGGAACTCGCGATCCCACAACAGCCGTGCGCGCGTGGCGGCGCGGGCGGGATGCGCCTGCGCACCGAGCCACGGCAGGCGGAAATTATCGAGCACCTGCGCGTGCCGCCACGCTTCGTCACTGGAGGA
>SIAT01000001.1 GCA_009691645.1 Pedosphaera sp.
AGTTCCCCACCCTGCCAGCACTCGACGCTGTGGGCGTGGCCGGCTTCGTGCAATCGCGTGTAGGCATCGATGAATTCCGGCGCGATCCACGTGCCCTCTTCGCGCGCGGCGCAGCCTTCCATCACGCGGCGGAAAGCGCGGTCGCGCGTGACCTCGAAAGGATTCTTCCGCAACATGCGCGCGAGACTGCGCGGCACGTGGAACTTCTCCCACTCGAAGACGCCGCGCCGATCCGGCGACCACCACGTGATCGGATCTGCGCTCCACGGAAAGATCCCGCTGCGATACGCGAGCACAAGCCGCTCGATGGATAAATCGCCACCGACGGCCACGAGACCGGTGAACTCGCCTTTGGCCACGGCCGTACGTGGATCGGGAAACCACAGTCGCTCCGTGAGCGTGGCGGGCATCAGGTTCATTTCCTTTCCTTTTCAGGATCAGACGCACAAGCAGCGGCCCACGTTGCCTTTATTTGCGCCGCTCATTGGCTCGCATCCATCGCCGCGAGCAGCACGGACTGGAAAGCCCCCGCCATCTCGCGCGCCCAGTAATGCTGGACGTTTTCCTCCGTGACCTGCAGGCGCTTCTCTGCCTCGTAATCGGGACTGCCCAGATGCATCCAACTCCCCACGCGGATGTCGTTCAACACTTGCAGCAGCCACTCCATCTCCGCCGCCGCGAACGTGAGGCGCGTGTAACTCTTGGTCGTGTGAACGCGCTGCGGGTCGCCGAGAAATTCCGCGAGGTGACGCTGGTTCGCCCCGCGTTGCTCCGCCAACGCTTCCTCAAGCAGATGCTGGCTCTCGTCAATCTGCGCGCTCTGCGCCGAGCCGATTTGCCTGACGAGCTTGCGCGCGCCCGCGGGAATGACCGGATACAACCCGGTCACTCCCATGAAAAGCCGCTGCTCGCGCGTCGTGAGTTGGAAAACGAAACGGCCGCCCGTGTGTTTGACGAGCTTCATTCGTCCCGCTCCATCGTGGCGTTCAATGCGTAGCGGTGGAGTTGGTGGACGTAGTGCTCGGCCTTCTCGAAGCCCGCACGGACCAGCACGCTCTTGCCCTGCTTGTGCACCTGCATCATGTGGGACTCGGCCTTCTGTTTGTTCCAGCCAAACACGGCTTGAAAAACGTGCGTGACGTAGCCCATCAGGTTCACCGGATCATCCCAGCAGACGACCAGCCAGCCGGGTTCGCGCGTCTCCTTCGTTGCAGATTCGACAACGGGGAGAACAAGTGGCTCGGCAATCTCAGGCACGGGGAAATTTAACGGGCATTGGCAACCATTTGAACGCAGCACGCCTCAGATCTGGTAATCGGCCGGCTTGCCCTTCGGCGGCTTTTGCAACACGCGCATGTCGAGGCCGTCGTAAATCACGAGCGAATTCGGCGCGACACTTTGCATGATGAACACGTTGCCGCCGATGGTGCTGCCCGCGCCGATCACCGTCTCGCCGCCGAGAATGGTCGCGCCAGGATAAATGGTCACGTGATCCTCGATCGTCGGGTGGCGCTTCGTGCCCTTGAGCTGCTGCCCGCCGGAGGTCGAACGCGCGCCGAGCGTCACGCCGTGGTACACCTTCACGTGATCGCCGATCACGCAGGTCTCGCCGATCACCGTGCCGGTGCCGTGGTCGATGAAGAAATGCGAACCGATGGTCGCGCCCGGATGCAGATCGATCCCCGTGCGGCTGTGCGCCCACTCAGTCATGATGCGCGGGATCAGCGCGATCTGGCGCCGATACAATTCGTGCGCGAGCCGCTGGACCGCGATGCTCTCGATGAACGGATAGGCGAGAATAATCTCCTCTTTGCTCGCCGCGGCGGGGTCACCCGCGTAAGCCGCTTCCACGTCCGTCTGCAAAATCTCACGCACACCGGACAGGCTCGCGAGGAACTCGCGCGTGGCCGCCTCGGCCGCTTTGCGCGGCGCACGCTTGGCCTCGTCATTCGGCGGTTGATACTCGATCGCCTTGCACATCTCATCCTCCAACCGCCCGAGCACGGAATCCATCAGCGTCGCCGTCTCCACTTTCAGCTCGGAGGAGTGAATCACCTTCTCATCGAAGAAACCGGGGAAGAGCAACCGCACGAGATCGCCCGTGATGCCCGCGATGGCGGACTTGGAAGGAAGATTCTTGCCGTCGAGATAATTGATGCCACCCACACGGGCGTAGGAGGCAATCAATTGGTCGGTCAACTGCGTGACGTTCACGGTCGCAGAATGCCGCAGCCGCCGGGGAAAGGCAAGGTGCGTGCCAGACGGCGTGGGAGCCACGGTTCACTTCGTCCCGCGCAGCACCGCTTCGACCACCGACTCGACGCGGATGCCGGTCATGCAACGGAAATCCACCGGGCACTCGCGCCGGAAACAGGGCGAGCACGGCGTGCCAGCACGGAGGAGTTGATGACGCGCGTCGCCCGGCAATCCGGGGCCGGTCAATTCCGGCGACGTGCTGCCAAACGGCACCACCACCCGCGTGCCGACGGCCGCGGCGAGGTGCATCGGACCGGTGTCGTTCGTCAACACCACGCGGCAGAGCTTCAACACCGCGGACAGTTCGCGCAACGAAGTGCGGCCCGCGAGATTCACGCAATCCACACCGAGCGACATCATCAATTCGCCCGCGAAATCCACATCATTGCGACCGCCGAGCAACACCCAGCGACAGTTCGTATGGCGGCGGATCTCGAGCGCGGCGGCTATGAACCGCTCCAGCGGCCAGCGCTTGGCGGGGCCGTATTCCGCGCCGGGATTGATGCCGAGAATCGGCCGCACATCCGACGGCAGGCCAAACTTCATCCGCGCCGTCAGCAGCTCCGCGTCGTTGACCGCAATGGACGGGGCGAGCGGTTCCGCGCTCGCACCCAGCGTGGCGGCGAGATGCAGATAATGATGCAGATGATGGGCCGACGCAGGATGAACCGTCGGCTTCACATCGGGCCGGCCGAGCAGATAACGGATTTCCCAAAGCGGCCGCTTGCGCATTGGCACCGCCTCGCGGCGCGGCGCGACGGGACGCGTCAAAAGCCAGCCGCGCAGGTTCGCTTCGTAACCGATGCGGTGCGGGATCTTCGCCAGCCAAACCTCGAGCGCGGTACGGAATGAGTTCGGCAACACGAGCGCGGCCGTGAAACGTCGCTGCCGCAACCGGCGCGCGACAGCAAACACGCCTTCATCCGGCTCGATGCACATCACATCGTCCAGCGCGGGATGATGCGCCCAAAGGCCCGCCAGCTTCACGGGCGTGAGCAGCGTGAATCGCGCTTTCGGTTTCGCCTCGCGCAACCGCAGCAGCGCGGGCGTGGCCATCACGGCGTCACCGAGCCAGTTCACACCACGGATCAGGATGGATTCACGCGCGCTCACGATCGGCTCAATTCTTCGGCAGCCGCCAGCGGTTGTGAACCCAAAACCAATTCGTCGGATCGCGACGCACGGCGATCTCGAGAGCGGCGTTGATGTCACGCGTGATCTCCTCGATGGGGCGGGCTTTGCCTTCCACGCGCGTCGGGATCTCCTCGCCGACTTCGATGCGCCAACGGCCGAGCGCCACGCGATAACAAACAGCGGTGTGCAAGTAAGCGCGGTAACGGAGAGCGAAAACCGCCGGCGCGGCGCTGGCCAAACATTCCTGTCCGAAGAAGGAAATGCGCATGCCATTATCACCGGCGTGCTGATCGGCGAGCAGGCCGAGCGAGAGTCCACCCTTGTTCAGCGCGGCTTTGAGTGCGTTTCCGCCGGTGCGGCGCTCGAAGAATTGACAACCGGAACGGGCGCGCAACGAACCAAGAAACGCGTCGAGCCGCAACTGGCGCAGGCCGCGATAGGTCGTGCCGCGCGCGCCGCCCTCGGGGGCGAATTCCTTGGCGCGGGCGTACAACTCGAAGTTACCGAAGTGGCCGATGGCCGTGATGCGGGTCGGCACCGGTTCGCCGGGCGCAGCGGGGCGGAGCTTCTCCGCGCCGGTCACCTCGAGCACTTTGTCGACCTCCTCGGCGGTCATCGTGGCCGTCTTGATTGCCGAGGCGTAATTCTCGCCGAGCCGGCGGAAGTTTTCGCGCGCGAGGGCGTGGATTTCTTCAGCGGACTTTTCCCTGCCGAAACAGCGCTCGAGATTAGCGAGTGCGACGCGGCGATGGCGGGCATCGAGCCACCACGCCAACGCACCGCCGGCGCGGCCGAAGCGCGCGACCGCCGTCAGCGGCAACGCTTGCAGAAGCGTCACCAACACGCGCACGACCAGATAGAGCAGGCCATCGAGCATCAGCGAAAGCAGATTTGGCGGACGCAATCGTGGAAATCCTTCGCGCCGGCAAGGATGTTGATCTCGACGCGCATGAAGTAGATTGGCAGGTCGCGCCGGTCGATTTTTGGAAAGCGCACGGCGTCCTTCTGCGTGGTGATGATGATCTCGGCCTGACGTTTCTTGGCGCGGTTGATGACGTTGATGATCTCCTGCTGCGTGAAGCGGTGGTGATCGGCGAAACGCTTGGTGTACACCAACTCGGCGCCCTGCGCGACGAGGCTCCTCTCGAAGCTCTCGGGCTGGGCGATGCCCGACAGCGCGGCAACCTTGCGGCCTTTGATGAAATCGAGGCCGCGCCGGTCATCGGGATCGAAGGCATCCTCTAAATAAAGCGGATGGTGAACGCACTCGATGATGCCGGCCTTGGGATTATGCTTGGCGATGCGGGCGCGAAGCGCGGCGGTATTGCCATCGCTCTTGGTGAGAAAGATGACGCTGGCACGCGCGAGGTGCGAATGCGGTTCGCGCAGCGTGCCGCGCGGCAGCAGGTGCTCGTTACCGAACGGCTGCTGGCAATCCACCAGCACGATGTCGCGCCGGCGGCCGGCGAGCTTCCAATACTGGAAGCCATCGTCGAGCAGCAGCGTGTCGCACCCGAACTTCTCGATGGCGTAGCGGCCGGCCTTCACGCGGTCTTTGTCCACCAGCACGACGACATCCTTGAGATTCGAGGCGAGCATGTACGGCTCATCGCCGGCCTCCTCGGAGTTGAGCAGGAGCGAGCGGCCGTCGGAGACGATACGCGGAGGGGTGAAGTCGTCGCGCAGCAGCAGCTTGTTCAGGAGGCGCGAAGCAAGCGGCGGCGGCTTCGATCGGTAACCGCGGGAGAGGATGGCGACCTTGCGTCCGGCATCCTGCAACTCGCGGGCGAACTTCTCGACCACGGGCGTCTTGCCAGTGCCGCCGACGGTGAGGTTGCCGACGGTGATGATCTGCACGCCGAGCGTGGAATCGCGGATGATGCGGTGCTCGTAGAGGAAGCGGCGCGCCTTGACGATGACCGCGAAGATCTTCGAGAGGATGAGTAGCACGAAACGCAACAGCCCCGCGCGTTTGCCGCGACGCTGCTCGAAAATGACTTCGAGAACGAATGTCTCGATGTGTTCTGTCCAAACCCGGAAGGTCTCCCGCATCGTGCGGAGTCTGCCAACGCGCCACCCGCAGAGCAAGCGCTCGCGTTCTTGCTGGACGGTTTTTCCTGCATTACCCTCTCGATATGAAAGCGTGCTTCTTCACCATCGGGTTGTTGTTCTCGTTCCTTCTGCCAGCCGCCGAGTCTGTCCCCGCCGCGGCCCCGGCCAAAGTCTATGTGCTGCCCATACGCGAAAACGTGGACACACCGCTGGCCTACCTCGTGCGGCGCGGCGTGAAAGAAGCGGTGAAAGCGCAGGCCGGCGTGCTCATCCTCGACATGGAAACCAAGGGCGGCCGCGCCGATGTGTGCATGGAGATCATCGATATCATCGGCCAGTTCAAGGGACAGACCCTCACCTACGTGAACCGCGAAGCCTACTCGGCCGGCGCGTTCATCGCCGTGGGGACGCAAAAAATCTACATGGCGCCGCAGAGCGTCATCGGCGCGGCCGCGCCCATTCTCCTCAGTCCCGGTGGCGGCGGGCCGCAAGCGATGCCCGACACGATGGAGACGAAGATGGTTTCCGCCATCAGCGCCAAGGTGCGCACGCAAGCCGAGAAGAACGGCCACAACAAGGAGGTCGTGCAGGCGATGGTGGACAAGACGACGGAACTGGTCGTGGACGGCCAGATGATCAACAAGAAAGGCAACATCCTCACGCTCACCGATGTCGAGGCGGCGAAGGTTTACGGAACATCCTCGAAGCCGCTGCTGTCGCTCGGCACGGTCGCTTCGCTGGATGATCTGCTGAACAAACTCGGTCTGGCCAAAGCCACCGTCATCCACATCAAACCCTCCGGTGCGGAGCGGTTGGCCTCGTGGCTCAACGTCATCGCGCCGCTGTTGCTCATCATCGGCATCGCCGGCGTGTACATCGAAATGAAGACGCCCGGCTTCGGCGCGCCCGGCATGATCGGCATCGTCGCCTTCGCTCTCTATTTCCTCGGCGGTTACATCGCCGGCCTGTCGGGTGTGGAATGGATGTTCGTGTTCGCCATCGGGTTGATTCTCGTCATCGTGGAAATCTTCGTCTTCCCCGGCACGGTCGTGCCCGGCCTGATCGGCGCGGGAATGATCCTCGCCGCGTTGGTGATGGCGATGGTGGACCGCTGGCCCGGAATGCCCGCGCTGCCGGGCCTGCCGCAATTGCGCCTGCCGGTCACCAACCTGCTCATCGCTTTCGGCGGCGGCGTGGCGGTGGTCTGGCTGCTCAGCCGGTGGCTGCCGCACACGAGCCTTTTCCGCACAATGATCCCCGCTTCAGCCAGTGGCGTCGCCTCGGTACAAGCCCGTGGAACCGCGCAGTCCGCGCGAGTGGGACAGGTCGGCGTGACGCAATCCACACTCCATCCGGGTGGCAAAGCGCAGTTCGGCGAGGAGATGCTCGACGTGATGACGCAGGGAGAGATGATCTCCAAGGGGGCGAAAGTCCGCATCATCGACCACAGCGGCACCGAGGCGATCGTCGAGCCGGCGGACTAATCCGGTCCGGACACAGGTTTGGATTTATCAGGAGGCGGAGTGCCGCCGGGCGGGCCGGGCCGTTTCTCCTTCGGGAATTTCTTGAAGAAATTGCTGGCGTTCGTATCGCCCCGAGAAGGGAAGGGCCCGCGACTGCGCATCGGCGACGAGTCAAACTTCTTCACCTGTTCGGGCGTCAGCTCGGCACGGATCTGCTCGCGTACCTTCTTCCCTTCCTCCTGCATCTTGGCAAACAACGGCTCGGCAATGGCGCGCGAACGCTTGTGCCCCTCGGCGAGAATCGCGCCAACCTTCTCACGCTGCTCGGCGGTGAGGTTGAGGTCCTTCTCCAACCGCTTGAGCGACTCGGCACGAGCCGGTCCTTCCCACGGCATGGTCCGCTTGGCCTCGGGTTTCTCGGGATGCTTTTCGCGGAGCTTCACCGGCACTGGCGCGTTGAGGAGTAGGCTGCCGGCGAAGACACCACTGCCGAAGATGAACAGCGTGGCGAGGATGACCTTCCACTGTGACATCAGAACTCGAGGGAGGATTCGAAGGAGGATTCCTCAGCCGCGGCGAGCACGACGTTCTCGAAATCCATCGCGATCCGGTCGCCAGGCGTCGCCGGCTCGGCGGAGAAGTGGATCCACACCGCAAGGCAAGCCACCGCCAGCGCGTACGGAACGGCCGCGCGCCAGAGCGAACGCGCCCAAAGCGCCCACACGTCCACCACCGGCAGGGCGGCGATGCGAGCCATCACGCGCTTCTCGAAAGCGTACGGCACGCGGTCACTCGGCCGCTCGGCACGAGCCGCGGCCAGCAAACGCTTCTCCAACTCGGTCACGTTCATAAATCCAATTCTCCAGACGACCGCCCGCGAGGGCAAGTTACAAATACTTTTCCGGCTGCATCTTCACCACCAGCTTCCGCATCTGCGCGCGGGCACGGAACGCGCGCACCTTCACCAGCGTCTCCGACCACCCGGTCAGTTTCACGATCTCTTTCACGCTCCGCTCCTCGATCTCGAGCAGCGTGATCACCAGCCGCGCGTCGGGCGAAAGCCGGTCGAGAAGCCGACCGACCAGTTGCTTCGCCGCCGCTGCGTCGGGCGACGCATCGCCTTTCGCGCCGAGCCGATCGAGCCATTCGCCCTCGTCGTCGGACAGTTCGGCGAAGTTCGTCTCGCGATTGCGCTGGTGCCGGCGGAGGAAATCGTAGCAAACCCGCACCGCCATCCGCATCAGCCAATGCTCGAACGGCGCCTCCGCACGGTAGGTGTTGAGCCTCTGGAAAGCCTTCACGAAGACTTCCTGCACGATGTCTTCCACCTCGTCCTCGCGTCGCGCATAGCGGCGGGCGGTGGCGAAAACGCGCGGCTGATAGCGCACCACCAGCGGCTCAAAGCTGGCTGGGTCACCGCGCAATACCGCGGCAATCAACTCCGCATCCGTCGGTTCCATCCGTATGAGCTATGAACGACTTTTATCGGGCGAAAGCGGGGGGATATGCATGAATCAACGGCGTTCGCCCTCGGGGCGGCGGACCGGCGGCGCATCACGCTGCGGTTTGCGAGGGTTCTCTTCTCCCTCCAACCGACGCGGGCCGCCATCGCGCGGAGTGTTCTCCCGGATCATCTTCGCCGCGCCCTTCACGTTCTCCCAAATCACGCTCTCCCCATCCCACACGGCGGTGAGCTGCTCGCTGCCGCGGGTAATGGACTGCGCGGAAACGCGCCCGCTCGTGTTGCCTTCAAAAACCTGTTTGCCACCAATGCTCACAACGGTGCGACCATTGACGGTCGAAACCGAGATCGCTTGAGTACGGACCTCGGACCGAACTTTCTCGCCCTCACGCTGCGGCTCACGCGGGCGAGCTTCGCCTTCCGGCCGACGGCCTTCTGGGCGAACTTCACGTTGCCCAGCGGGACGCTCAATATTCGGGCGACCCGGCTCTTCTCCGCGCGCACCTTCCAGGCGGCGCACCGGCGTACGAGCATCTCCCTCGCGAGGGCGCGCTTCCCCTTCACGCGGTGGGCGAGGTTCGCCAGCGGGCGGACGAACTTGGCCATCGCGCGGCGGTTGGGCACTCGGACGGCCTTCACCGCCGAGTCCACCACCGGGCATCAGCATCCCAAAACCGGACGGCGACTGCTTCAGCAACTCGAGTTGCTCAGGTTTCAATGTGGGACGCACCTTCGCGATGATGCGCTGGCGGATGATGGCCATCTCGGCCTCGGCCTCGCCGAGTTTGGCGGCGGCCTTGCGGATGGCGTCGGCATCCGCTTTCTCTGCAAAGACCACCTCGTTCAACTCGCGCCGCGCGGTCATCATCTTCTGGCCAAGACCCATCATGTCCTCGCGCACAGAATCCCACGCATGGCGCACGGCTTGGCGCTGCGTCTCGGTCAATTCGATCGGCTGAAACGGTTGCAGCGGCTGGCCACGCTGAGCTTCCGGACGGCGCTCGCCATCACGCGGTTGCTCACGGCGTTCACCCGGCGGCTGCTCGGGGCGACCCTGCTCACGGCGCGGTTCGCGGGGCGCGTCGGGACGCGGGCGTGGCTCGTCGCGCCGTTCTTGAGCGGAGACGATATTGAGGCTAACGCCCAGCGCCAGAAGCACTAAAGCGCCATTGGAAAGGGTGGGGTGAATTCTCATAAGTTTATCAGGGCTGGGTTCGGCGCACTGTTTGGCTTCTTCTCGGACGGCTTACTAGTGCAAAAGGTTACACGGTTGGAACCTTTTAGCCAGCGGCTTTTACCCCAAGTCAGCGTCAGTTTCCGAGATTGACAGCAGACCGCGATGCCCGTACTTTCGCCAGCCCTGATTTTTGATTATTTTGTATTTTGACGACCAAGGCCCGCGAGAGCGTGCGGCGGCGTCCAAGCCCGAAGGGGAGTGAATTAAATTGACCGAGATCAAGCTCAAGAAAGGCGAACCCGTGGAACGCGCGCTGCGCCGTTTGAAAAAACGCGTGGACCGCGAAGGCACCCTCAAAGAGGCGCGCAGCCACCGGCATTTCGAGAAACCGAGCGCGAAGAAGCGGCGCAAAATGAAAGTTGCCCGCTTTAACGCGATGCTCTCAGCTCGTTACGCCGACCTGTAATCGCTGACTCTTCCAAGCCGGGCGCGGAATTTTCCGCCCCGGCTTTTTCATTTCCATCGTACGTGCAATTCGCCGCTCGAATTCTCCCCCGCCCTGCCCTAAATTCCCCGCAATGCGCGCCACGGCCACCGAAATCGTCCGCCGCCTGCAATCCGCAGGGCACGCCGCCTTTTGGGTGGGCGGCTGCGTGCGCGATCGTTTGCTCGGCAAGGAGCCCCAGGATTTCGACATCGCCACCAGCGCACGCCCCGAGCAGACCGAAGCGCTCTTCGCCAAAACCATCCCCGTCGGACGGCAGTTCGGTGTGATGCTTGTCATCGAGAACGGGCATCCATTCCAAGTCGCCACCTTCCGCGCCGAATCCGATTACAGCGATGGACGGCGGCCGGACAAAGTGACCTTCTGCGACGCGCACGCCGACGGGTTGCGCCGCGACTTCACGGTGAACGGACTCTTCTTCGATCCGGTGAAGGAGGAGTTACACGACTGGGTCAACGGCCGTGCGGACCTCGAAAAGAAAATCCTCCGCACCATCGGCGACCCGTACGAACGCTTCGGCGAAGATCACCTGCGCCTGCTGCGCGCGGTCCGGTTTGCCGCGCAACTCGGCTTCGACCTCGAGCCGGCCACACTGGTCGCGCTGCAATCTCTCGCACCTCGCATCATCGGCGTCAGCGCCGAACGCATCCGCGACGAGTTGATCAAACTCTTCCAGTCGCCGCACGCCGCACGCGGTCTCGACCTCCTCCACAAGAGCGGCCTGCTGCCGCACGTGCTGCCCGAACTTGATGCGACCCTCGCGTGCGAGCAATCACCCGACTTCCATCCCGAAGGCAGCGTGTTCAACCACATCCGCCTGCTGCTCGCGAACCTCCCGCCGGACGCCCATCCCTCGCTGCCGTGGACGGCGCTGCTGCACGACATCGCCAAACCCGCCACCGCCGTACACCAACCCGAGGGCCGCATCACGTTTTATGGCCACGAGAAGATCGGCGCGGAGATAGCCGAATCACTCCTCACGCGGCTGCGCTTCCCGCGAAAGCAGATCGAAGAAATCGCCTTCGTCGTGCTGCACCACATGCAGTTCAAAGACGCGCCGCAGATGCGCAAAGCCACGCTGCGGCGGATGCTTCTGCGCGAGACCTTCCCGCTGGAACTGGCGCAGCACCGGCTCGATTGCCTCGCCTCGCACGGCCTGCTCGACATCTACGATTTTCTCCAGCGCGAAGCGGCCGAGTTGGCGAATCTGCCGCAATTGGCGCCGCCGCTCGTCACCGGCGCGGACCTCCTCGCGCTCGGCCTGAAGCCCGGTCCCGCGCTCGGCGAACTGCTGCACCAGATCCGCGACAGACAGCTCGCCGAGGAACTGGCCACGCGCGACGCGGCGCTGGCGTGGGTGAAAGAAAAGACTGGCATTTGAATCGCCGCCGTTGTTTGTTCGCCCCGTGGCCGTCGCCACACGATTTCCAACACCATGGACAAGCTCCTGTTGATTGATGACGAAGCCGACGTGCGCTACTCGTTCCAGCGCATCTTCGACTCGCCCGACCTCGATCTGGCCACCGCCGCTAGCGGCGAGGAAGGACTCAAGCTCATCCCCAAATTCAAACCCGACCTCGTGCTGATGGACGTGCGGATGGGGGGCATCAGCGGCCTCGAGACACTGCGGCGCCTCCGGCAGTTCGACACGAAGCTGCCGGTGATCCTGATGACCGCGTACGGCACCACGCAGATGGCGATCGAGGCGATGAAACACGGCGCGTATGATTACGTGCTCAAGCCTTTCGACGTGCCGAAGCTCAAAGCCCTCGTCGCCGCCGCCCTCAAAGCCTCGCGCGACATGCGGCAAGTCGTCTCCTACAAGCCGCTGCTCGAATCGGAGGATTACGAGCAAGGCATCGTGGGCCGCAGCGAGCCGATGCAGAACGTCTTCAAACTCATCGGCCAACTCGCCGCCAGCGACGTCACTGCACTCATCACCGGCGAGAGCGGTACCGGCAAGGAACTCGTCGCCCGCGCCGTGTATCACCACAGCAAACGGAGCGAGAAACCGTTCCTCGCCATCAACTGCGCGGCCATCCCCGAGAACCTTTTGGAAAGCGAACTGTTCGGCCACGAGAAAGGGGCCTTCACCGGCGCCACGGCCCAGCGCATCGGCAAGTTCGAGCAATGCCACGCCGGCACGCTTTTCCTCGACGAGATCGGCGACATGACCCTGCCCACGCAGGCCAAAGTGCTGCGCGTGTTGCAGAGCGGCACCTTCGAGCGCGTCGGCGGCAACCAACCGGTGAAGGTGGATGTCCGCGTGATCGCCGCGACCAACAAACCGCTCGACCAAGCCGTGGCACGCAAGGAATTCCGCGAGGATCTTTTCTACCGGCTCAACGTCGTGCGCATCCGAATGCCCGCGCTGCGCGAACGGCGCGACGACATCCCGCTGCTCATAAATTATTTCCTGAAAAAGCACGCCAAAGGCGCGCCCAAATCCATCTCCACCGCCGCGCTCGAGACGCTGCGGAGCCACGACTGGCCCGGCAACGTGCGCGAATTGGAGAACGCCGTGCAGCGCGCGCTCGTCGTGGCCAAAGGCGAAGCCCTCCTGCCGGGCGATTTGCCGGCCGAGATCACGCGGCCCGTGCCGAGCACGGCGAGCCTGCCCGCCGGCGCAGTGGCGGCAGACCTGCCCTCACTGGCGCAGGCGCTCTTCCGCCTCGCGCGCGGTGACAGGCAGCTCAAGGTCATCCCCGCCATCGAACGTGAGTTGGTGATTCAGGCGATGCTGGAAACCAAGGGCAACCAAGTGCAGGCCGCCAAACTGCTCGGCATCACCCGCGCCACGCTCCGCAAGCGGCTCGAGAAATTCAAGATCAAGCTGGACCTCTCAGTGCAGTGACGGAAAAAGGCACGGATGATTCCGCACCTTTTGTGTTGTTGAAATAAGCTTCGCGTTAAGCGGCCACCTTCGTCCACTTCGCGTTGCGCTTCGAGGACTTCACGACGGCATCGATGAAGGCCATGCCGCGCACTCCATCCTCGATCTTCGGATAGTCGTTCGCGATGTCGTCCTTCGCCAGTTTCCTGCCCAGTTGCCTCGCGCGGATGGCGTTGGCGAAGTTCTTGTAGATGTTCGCGAAGGCTTCGAGATAACCCTCGGGATGCGCGGGCGGCGTGCGGCCGGCGGCCTTCGCCGCATCGCACAGATAACCATTGGCGGTGCGATAGATCTGCATCGGCTGGTCGAGCCATTTCACGAGCATCGTGTTCGGCTCTTTCTGGTGCCACTCGATGCCGCCCTTTTCACCGTACACACGGATGTTGATATTGTTCTCCTCCCCGACGGAGATCTGCGAGCTGTGCAGCACGCCTTTCGCGCCGCCTTTGAAACGGAGGAGGAGGTTGCAATCGTCGTCCAGCTTGCGGCCGGGAACGAAGGAGGTGAGGTCCGCAGCCAGTTCATCAATCTGCAGGCCGGTGATGTACTCGGCGAGATTCTCGGCGTGCGTGCCGATGTCGCCAATGCAACCGCCCGCGCCGGAGCGTTTCGGGTCGGTGCGCCAGCCGGCCTGTTTCTGGCCGCTGGCCTCGAGGCGCGTCGCGAGCCAGCCTTGCGGATACTCGACGACGACTTTGCGGATCTTGCCTAGCTTGCCGGTCGCGATCATCTCGCGGGCCTGTTTCACGAGCGGGTAGCCGGTGTAGTTGTGCGTGAGGCCGTAAAGCAGGCCGGTCTTCTTCACGAGCGCCGCGAGCTTCTTCGCCTCGGCGAGATTGAAGGTCGCCGGCTTGTCCGAGAGGACGTGGAAGCCGTTTTCGAGCGCCATCTTCGCCGGCGGAAAATGCATGTGATTCGGCGTGACGATGGTGATGAAGTCCATCCGCTCGCCCTCGGGAAGTTGGGCTTCGGCCTGGATCATCTCCTCGAAGGTTCCGTAGCAACGATTGGCGGGCAGGAAGAAGTCCGCGCCACTGGCCTTGCTGCGCTCGGGATCGGAGGAGAACGCGCCGCAGACGAGTTCGACCTGCTGATCCATCGCCGCCGCGATGCGATGCACCGCGCCAATGAACGCGCCGCGACCGCCGCCGACCATGCCGTAACGAATTTTTCTGCTCATAGGTTGTGAAGAGGAATCAAAGTAGGTGTTGAATACGAATGCGCGGCCTTTATAGTGACGCCCGTTTTTCAAGTCAACGTGGACTTGAGTCTATGCTGGTTCATCTGCTGAAGTCGAAAATCCACCGCGCGCAGGTGACGGATTCCAACGTGAACTACGAAGGAAGCCTCACCATCGCTGCGGACCTGATGGAGCGCGTCGGCCTGCTGCCCTATGAGAAGATCCTCTGCGGCAACATGGGCAACGGCGAACGCTTCGAGACGTACGCCATCCCCGGCGAGCGCGGTTCGGGCGTGATCATCCTGAATGGCGCGACCGCCCACCTCGGCAAGAAGGGCGACCGTCTCACCATCATGAGCTTCACCGAGATGGATGACAGTGCGGCCAAGAACTGGCAGCCCCGCGTGCTGGTGCTCGCGGAAAACAACATCATCGTGAACGAACGCGGAATTTAACTCATGTCCTACACCGTAGCCGAGATCGCTCAGCTTTTAGGCGGCGAAGTCACAGGCGACTCCAGCCTCACCCTCAACACCTTTGCCGCAGCCGACAAGGCCGGCGCCGGCGATCTCACCTTCGCCGAGAACAAGACTTTCTTCGAGCGCGCCGAGCATAGCGCCGCTGCGGCCATCATCGTGGACAAACCGTTCACTTCGGAAAAGAAGACACTCATCCGCGTACCAGATTCGCGCCGCGCCTTCGCCAAAGTGCTCCCGCTCTTCTTCCCCGAGCCGATGCCGCCCGCCGGCATCCACCCCTCGGCGACCATCGCAGCCACGGCGAAGATCCATTCCAGCGCGCGCATCGGCCCGCACTGCATCGTGTCCGAAGGCGTGACCATCAGCGAACACGCCTGTCTGCACGGGAACATTTACGTGGACGAAGGCTGCCAGATCGGCGAGCGCTCCGTCATCTTCCACAACGTCACGCTCTACCCGCGCACCATCGTGGGCGATCGCGTGCGCATCCACGCCGGCACGGTCATCGGCTCGGATGGTTTCGGCTACGTCTTCGACGAAGGCGAACACCGCAAGGTGCCGCAGATCGGCAACGTCATCATCCACGACGATGTGGAGATCGGCGCGAACGTCACCATCGACCGCGGCGCGCTCGGGCCGACGGTCATCGGCAAAGGCACGAAGATTGATAACCTCGTCCAGATCGCCCACAACGTCGTGACCGGCGAGCATTGTCTCATCGTGGCGCAGGCGGGCGTCGCCGGCAGCACCAAGCTCGGCAACTTCGTCACGCTCGCCGGCCAGGTCGGTCTCGCCGGCCATCTGCGCATCGGCGACAAAGTGACCATCGCCGCGCAATCGGGTGTGATGCATGACATCGGCGTCGGCGAAAAATGGTTCGGCACACCCGCCCAACCCGATCGGCAGATGAAGCGCCAGCTCCTCGCCGCCCAGAAATTACCCGAGTTGCTCCGCCGCCTCAGCACCCTTGAAAAGCTCTTCAAAGCACGTCCACCGGAGGTCTGAAGGCCGATTGAGCCATTCTACGGAAATGACTGTTGACTTGTCCTGAACGTTTGTTACTTTCTACCCCCCTTTACAAAGGGTCTTATGAAGACATTTCTTCCGAAAATAGATGTGGATGCGCGCAAGTGGCACGTAATCGATGCCGATGGCGCGGTGCTGGGCCGCCTCGCGGTTCAGGTCGCGAACATCCTGCGCGGTCGCAACAAACCGATTTTCACCCCGCACATCGACGCGGGCGATTTCGTCGTCGTCATCAACGCCGAGAAGGTGATTCTCACTGGCAAAAAAGAAACCGCCAAGGAGTTCATGAGCTACTCCGGTTGGAAGGGCGGCGAAAAGCGCCGGACCGTCGCGCAAGTCCGCGCCGCGCATCCCGAGCGCCTCATCATGCACGCCGTGAAAGGGATGATCCCGAAGAACCGCCTCGGCGACCGCATCCTCACCAAGCTCAAAGTGTACAAAGGCAGCAAGCACGAGCATCAAGCGCAGCAACCGGCCGTCGTCGCTGTCGTGAAGTAATATTTTATGGCCAAGCCCACCAAGATCAAAGAATTCCTCGGCACCGGCCGGCGTAAAACCGCCATCGCCCGCGTGCGCCTCGCCACCGGTTCCGGTAAAATCACCGTGAACGGCCGTGCTTACGACAGCTACTTCTGCGTCGAAGACCAGCGCGCGATGGTCGTGCAACCCTTCGCCGTCACCGAGTCGAACGGTAAGTTCGACGTGCGAGTGAACGTCGTTGGCGGCGGCCCCACCGGCCAAGCCGGCGCCGTGCGCCACGGTATCGCCCGCGCCCTGCTCGAGGTGGATGTCGCCATGCGCCCCGCCCTCAAGGCCCAAGGTTTGCTCACTCGCGATTCGCGCGAGAAAGAGCGTAAGAAGTACGGCCAGCCAGGCGCCCGCAAGCGCTTCCAGTTCAGCAAGCGCTAAACCGATTCGTTTCCACGAAACCCGCCGGCCCACCGGCGGGTTTTTTGTTTTCACGAAAAATTTGCTACGCCTCTTTGGGCCTCTGCGCTAAAATCCCAGCTTCAAAATGAACAAGACCGTCAAAGCCGCCATCGTCGGCGCCTCGGGTTACTCTGGCGAGGAACTCGTGCGCCTGCTGCTTCACCACCCGCACGCCGAACTGGTCGCCGTTACTTCGCGCCAGCAGGCCGGGCAGACCGTCGCGCAGATCTTCCCCAAGTTCGCCAGCCATCCGCGCGCCAAGACGTTGCGGTTCGTGGAACCGAATGCTGAACTGCTCGCCAAGCAGTCGCAGGTTGTTTTCCTCGCCCTGCCGCACGGTGTGGCCGCTGAATTCGCTATCCCGCTGCTTCAACTCGGCTGTCAGGTCATCGATCTCAGCGCCGATTTCCGGCTGCGCAGCGCGGCGACCTACAAGGAATTCTACGCGCACGATCATCCCGCGCCCGAGTTGCTGGCGACAGCCGTGTATGGTTTGCCGGAGATTTATCGAAATGAAATCAAAACCGCGACGCTCATCGCCTCGCCCGGTTGTTATCCCACCAGCATCCTGTTGCCGACGATTCCCCTGCTGCGCGCGGGGATCATCAAGCCGCACGGCATCATCGCCGATTCGATGAGCGGCGTGAGCGGCGCCGGGCGCAAAGCCGATCTCGATTATCTCTTCGTGGAGTGCAACGAAAGCGTGCGCCCGTACGGCGTGCCGAAGCACCGGCATCTTTCGGAGATCGAACAGGAACTGTCCAAGGCCGCCGGCTCCGAGGTCACGCTCCAGTTCACGCCGCATCTCATCCCGGTGAACCGCGGCATCCTCACGACGCTTTATCTCGCGCCGGCAAAACACTTCGCCAACGCCGCCGAGATGGAGGCGCTCGGGAAACAGATCACCGCCTGTTATCAGGCCGCCTACGGCGACGAGCCGTTCGTGCGGTTGCTCGATGGAAAGGCTTTGCCTGACACGAAGAATGTGGTGGGGACGAACTGCATCGAAATCGCGTGGCGGCTCGATCCCCGCACCGGCCGCCTCATCGTGATGAGCGCCGAGGACAACATCGTGAAGGGCGCCAGCGGCCAGGCGGTGCAGAGCTTCAACATCCTCTGCGGTTTCCCCGAGACCGCCGGCTTGATTTAGACCGCGACCAGAAACGGGCTTGGCAGGCGCGCTCCGTGAGCTATCATCTGATCATCGTCAAACTCACCGTACACACATCATGAAACATTCCCTCACCTTCCTGCTGGCCATCACACTGTTCGCACTCGGCTCCACGTCCGATGCCGCGCCGATCAAAGTCCTCATCATTGATGGCCAGAACAACCACAACTGGAAAGCCATGACGCCTTTCATGAAGGTGCAACTGGAGAAGACCGGCCGCTTCACGGTGGACGTCTCGACCACGCCGCCTGCCACACCGGGTGCGCCGAAGAGTTTGAACCCGGAACAAAAGGCCAAAGCCAATCAGTCCGGCGCGGAGTTGAAGAAACAGTTCGCTGCGCAATGGGACATGTGGCGGCCGGACTTCGCCAAGTACGACGTCATCGTCAGCAATTACAACGGACAAGACTGGCCGTTGCCGGTGAAGACGGCGTTCGAGAACCACATGAAGAACGGCGGCCGGTTCGTCTGCGTCCATGCTGCGGACAACTCGTTCCCCAATTGGCCGGAGTACAATCAAATGATCGGGCTCGGCGGTTGGGGCGGACGCACCGAGAAAAGCGGCCCGTACGTGTACTTCGATGCCGCCGGCAAGGAAGTGCGCGATACCAAGCCGGGCAGCGGCGGCAGCCACGGCGCGCAGCACGAGTTCATCATCGAGTTGCGCAACGCGACGCATCCCATCACACAAGGGATGCCGGCCAAGTGGAAGCACGCGCAGGATGAGCTGTACGATTCATTGCGTGGGCCGGGCGAAAACATGGAGATCCTCGCCACCACGTGGTGCGAAAAAACCAAACGCCACGAGCCGATGATGATGGTTATCAAACACGGCAAAGGGCTCGTGTTCCACACGCCGATGGGCCACGAGAACGGGAAGGCGCTTCAATGCGTCGGCTTCATCACCACGATCAACCGCGCCTGCGAATGGCTCGCTACCGGCAAAGTGACCTTCCCCATCCCTGACAATTTCCCCGGCGCGGAAAAGTCCAGCGTGGTGACGCAAAACTGATCACACGCCGGCGACCGCGTAACAACTCGTGGCCACCGAAATCTTCTGCCGTTCCGTCGCTGTGAATTCCGTGGAAAGCCAAGCGAAACCCGCTTGCAATCGACCGAAGCGCGGCCAGAGTGGTCTCGTGCTTCGCTATCGAGGAATAATCTGGCTGTCCGCACTCGCCGCGTTCGTTGCGGCACCGCTCGCGGCTCAGCCCGTACTGGATGCCACGGGCCCGCGCCCCGGCCATTCTACCCACGGAGACGCTTTCAACGAAGGCCCACGCCAGCGCGCCTACCTGATGTCCGGGGTCGGCCACGTCGAGTTCCCCATCACGACGACCGCCTCCGGGGCGCAGGCGTTCTTCAATCAAGGCGTCGCCCAGCTCCACGGCTTCTGGTATTTCGAGGCCGAACGTTCCTTTCGCCAAGTCGCCGCGCTCGATGCACAGAGCGCGATGGCGCACTGGGGCTTGGCGATGGCGAACATCAACAACACCCGGCGCGCCAAGGAATTCATCAAGAAAGCGGTCGCCCTCAAGCCCGCCGCCAGTCCGCGCGAGCGACTCTGGATTGACGCCCTCGCCGCGCTGTACTCCGATGAACTCAAGGACGCCAAAGCCCGCCAGAAAGCGCACATCGACCAACTCACCGCCATCAGCGAGAAGTTCCCCGACGACATCGAGGCCAAAGCGTTTCTCGCTCTGAAAATCTGGATGGATGGCGAGAAAATCTCGCCGTCGCGCCCGTACACCGAGGTCGAAAAAATTCTCAAGCCGCTCCTCGCCGCGCATCCCGAACATCCCGCGCACCATTACCGCGTCCATCTTTGGGATTATCGTGATGCCAAGCAGGCCGTGGAAAATGCCGCTGCGTGCGGCCCCGCCGCCGACGGCATCGCCCACATGTGGCACATGCCCGGCCACGTCTACTCACGCCTGCACCGCTACGCCGACGCCGCGTGGCAGCAGGAAGCTTCGGCCCGCGTGGATCACGCCCACACGATGCGCGACCGCGTGTTGCCGGATCAGATTCACAATTACGCCCACAACAACGAATGGCTCACGCGCGACCTCAGCCACGTCGGCCGCGTGCGAGACGCCATCGCGCTGGCGAAAAACATGATCGAGTTGCCGCGCATCCCGCAGATTTCCAAAGGCACCAACGCCACCGGTTCCTACTCCGTTTCCAAGACCAGCAGCCACGCCTACGGCCGCACTCATCTGCTCGCCTTGTTGAACAACTACGAGCTGTGGAACGAACTGATCGCGCTCGCGCAGACCCCTTATCTCGCGCCCGCAGCGAAGGACACCGAAGATCAGGTCAAGATCGCCAAGTCGCTCGCCAAAGCTTACTTCAGCCTCGGCCGCACCAACGAAGGCCAGCAGCAGCTCGCTCTGCTTGAAAAAACTCTCGCCCTCGAACGCGCCAAGCAATTGCCCAAGCCCGCCCCCGCCCCCGCCACGAACGCTCCTGTCAACGCCCCCCCCAAGACCGCGACGAAATCCCCCTCGCCCACCAACCGCCAGCAGCAACTCGAATCCGCCAGCGCCGAGGCACGCACCTACGCCGCTCTCGCCGCTGGCAACACCACCAACGCGCTCGCGCATCTCGCCAAAGCCAAGGATTTGTCCAAAGACGAACTCGCCCGACTCCATCTCGCGCTCGGCGACAAAACCAAAGCCGAGCAACTCGCTCTCGAAGCGGTGAAGAGTGCGACCAACCAGATCCGGCACCTCGCCACTTACATTCATATCCTTCAGCAGAGCGGCAAAACGCAACCGGCCCGCGATGCCTTCCAAAAACTTCGCGAGCAAGCCGCCCACGCCGATCTCGATCTGCCACTGCTCGCGCGCCTCGCGCCGCTCGCGAAGGATCTCGATCTCCCTGCCGATTGGCGGGCCAAGCGCATCCCCGCCGCCGATCTCGGCCCGCGCCCGCCGCTCGATTCCCTCGGTCCCTTCCGCTGGCAGCCGAGTCCCGCGCCCGAATGGTCGTTGCCCGACAGCAAAGGCCGCACCCTCTCGCTCGCCCAGTTCCGCGGCCGGCCGATCGTTCTCCTTTTCTACCTCGGCGCCGGCTGCCCGCACTGCGTCGAGCAGCTCAATATTTTCGCGCCGGCCAACGCTGACTTCGCGAAGCTCGGCATCACAGTCATCGGCGTGAGCACCGACACTGCGGATGGTTTGAAAGCGACCTTCGCCAAGACCACACTCGGCAGCGCGTTCCCTTTCCCGCTCGTCTCCGATCCCTCCCTGAGCGCCTTCAAATCCTACCGCGCCTACGACGACTTCGAGCAAATGCCACTGCACGGCACCTTCCTGATCGATGCCGAAGGCCGCGTGCGTTGGCAGGACATCAGTTACCAGCCGTTCCAGCAGGTGGATTTCCTGCTCGAAGAAGCCCAGCGTCTGCTCTCGTTGAATAAGCCGGCCGCCGTCGCGCCTCCCCTCGCCAAACCCGCTCCGCGCTTCGGCAAACCCGGCTCGTGAGTCGCGCGATTCTGCGCGGCATCAAATCACTCCCTCAAACTCAGACTCGACGGCCCGCGCCCTTTCGTCTTTCTTGAAGGGATGCAACCACGCACCGCGCACCCCCTTTTCCTTCTCGGAATATTGCTCTCCTTCGCCAGCACTCCGGCTTCAGCCCAAACCGCCAAACCCATCCCGCTGCTGCAAGCCGTGCCGCAGCCGCACGATCAGATTTCTTTCCAGCGCGACGGTCTCGAGATCGCCCGCTACCACTTCGCGCCCACGCTTCAGCGGCCGTTCGTCTTCCCGCTCATCGGCCCCAGCGGCCGGCCCGTCACACGCATGGGCCATCCGCACGATCCCGTCGGCCACAGCCATCACAACTCCTGCTGGATCTCACACAACGACGTGAACGGCGTCAGCTTCTGGGCCGATCGCGGCACGAACACCGGCCGAATCCTCCATCAACGCATCGAGCGACTCGAAGACAGCGACGACACCGCCGCCGTGCTCGCGCTGAATCATTGGGTTGATAAAAATGGAAAGGTGCTCCTCATCGAGCGCCGGCGCACCGCCGTGCAGCCGTTGCCCGGCGGCGAATCGCTTCTCACAATCGATTTGCAACTCGAGCCGCGCGAGAAGGAAGCCACGCTCGGCAAAACGCCCTTCGGCATCTTCGCCGTGCGCGTCACGAAAACGATGGGCATCCACGACGGCGGCGGGAGCATCCGCAATTCCGCTGGCAACGTGGATGAACAAGGTGAGAACGGCTGCTTCTGGAAAGCGGCGAAGTGGTGCGATTACTCCGGCCCCGTCACCGCCAAAGCCACCGAAGGCGTCACCCTTCTCGATCACCCCACGAATCCGAACCATCCCAGCGTCTTTCACGTGCGCGCCGACGGCTGGATGGGATCCTCGCTCACGTTCGACGGCCCGCGCGTCATCGCCATCGGCAAACCGCTCCAACTCCGCTACGGCGTGTACATCCACGCCGGTAAACCGAGCCTCGCCGCGCTCGAGCAACGTTGGGAAACCTTCGCCAAAACCGCGCCGTTCGACTTCACTGTGAAACGGAAGTGACGCGCACCTAAATCACTTCAGCTCGCGTACGAAGAGGTTGGCGAAGGTGATCGGCTCACCGGCGGCGCGCAGGACAATCGGCCCGCGCTTGGGCGTACCCGTGATGCGGCGCTTTTCACCGAGCAACTTGCCGTCCTGTTCCACGGTCAGCTCATCGCCGCGCAGTGTGATTTGCAGTCGATGCCAACTGCCGGATTGCGCGCGGTCGAGCTTCACGAGGGCGGAATCCACGCCGCGCAGGGAAATGGATCCCACGTCGCCTGGCTTCGCGGAATCGGGCTTGGCGGAGGAGAGCCAGTCCACGATCATCACGAAGTCGCCGAACTCTTGTTCGGTCGTGAGCGGCGGTGTGCCGGCTTTGGCATCACACTCGAGCCGCCAGTCGCTCACGCGCCAGTGCTCTTTCGCAGGCGCATCGGCCCGCCAGCCAGCGAGATCCACACCGGTGTAAAGCGTGGTGAAACCCTCGGCAGCCTTCGCGATCTGGTCAGGCGATGGACTGGAGGAGGGCAGTTCCTTGATGCGGATGTTTCGGAAATGGCACTCGCTCCCCTCGCTCTCGAGGCAGAGATAGCCTTTGCGCGGAGAACTGTCCCTGCCGACCGTCACTTCCTTCCCGTTCACGCTGAGGCGCACCTCGCCGTTGTTGGCGACGACGCGATAATGATTCCACTCAGGCGCGCTTTTCGAGAGTTCTTCGGATGGAAAACTGCGCCGGCCGCTCTTGGCCACGAGGCCCGCGGGGGTCATCGTCGCGCCGTGGATGGGGAAGATGTCGCCATGCGTGGTGAACCACTCGTTCTTGCCCTTGGCGGCGTAGCCATTGTCGAGGATCTGCACCTCGATGCCGCGGGCGAAGGGCGTGCCGCGCGCCGTCATCGGATCGCCCCAGATGAAAAGGCCGGCGTTGCCGCCGCTTTTCAGATGGCGCCACTCCAACTCGATGATGAAGTTCTCGTACATCCGTTCGGTGCGCATCACGCCGGTCGGTTTGCCGGTGGAGATGATGATCCCCTCGCGCACGGTGAAGGTGCCTGGCGCGACGTTCACCGGCACCCAACCGGAGAGGTTCTTGCCATTGAACAGCGGCACGAAGCCCTCTTCCGCGCCGCGCGCGATCAGTGCGCACGCGAATAGGACAACAAGAAGCCTGCGAATGTGCGTGGTTGTTTTCATAAAGTGACCCGACGCAAGAACCAGCTTGGCCCGCTTACTTCTGCGCTTCGCTCGCAGCCGTCAGCGTCGGCTTGTAGAGCGGCAGGTAGCGGTAATAGACCTCGAGCGAAAGCGTGGCGAGAGCGGTGGTGATGAAGCGGCCGTAGGTTTCCTTGCGATCGCCCTCGGCATCCCAGCTTCCCGAGAGTTGGCCGTCGCGCCGCTGCGCCTTCAGGAAGATCGGCCGCATCCGCCCGTTCCATTCCTCCCACACCGCGCCCTGATGCTGGTAGAGCGCCAGACAGCCGTAGTACCAGTAGTAATAATTCACCTCGCGCAGGCTGGGCAACTGCTCTCGCAGATAGGCGAGCGTCTCCGTCGTGCGCACGTCGCCCGTCCCCTGCCCGAGCAGCAGCCGCGAGAACAGCGCCTGCGCCGTCATCGTCGGCTTCGGCTCCGGATCCGACGAGCGATACCCGTAAAGCCCTCCATGCCGGCCGCGACCGAGCGATTCGATAAACTTCCCCGCGCCCGTGAACGCCGAACTCGGCACTTCCACGCCCGCGAGCGACGCGCTCTTCAGCGCCATGATTTGCCAGCCCGTCACCGAGAGATCGCCCTTCTCCTGCGGATCGCGCGCCCACGGCTTGTAACGCCAGCCGCCGGTTGTTTTGTTCTGCGCCGTGACGATGAACGAGACCGCTTTGCGCACCGGCTCTTGCAGCCGTGGATCTTTCGTGAGGTTGAACGCCTCGGCCAACGCCATCGTGACGATCGCCTGATCGTACAAATCGCCGTCGCCGCGCAAATCGCCCTCCGCCTTCGACTGCTTCAAAAGCCACGACATCGCGCGCTCAAGCGTCTCTTGATACGGCCCCGGTTCGGTGTGCTTCGCGCCGTAGCCCATGAAGCAGAGCATCGCCAGCGCCGTCGCCGACGAGTGATGCCCCTGCCCGCCGCGCGTCCAATGGCCGTCGCGCTCCTGCGTGCGCTTGAACCATTCCAATGCCCGCCGCACCGCCGCCTCCGTCTCATCGTTGCCGCCGAGTTGCTCGAGCAATCCCGCGCGCATCTCCGGCGAGCGCAGCGCGAGCGGGTTCTTCGTGTCGATCAAAGACGAGACCGCCGGACGCACCGGCACGGCCATATCCATCAACCGCGTCGCCGCAGAAGTCGGCAGCTCCGACGGACGCGATAGTTCAACGCTCTCGATCTTGGTTGACGGCTGCAACACCGGCCGCAGCGGTGCCAGATCCATCGGCGCACGCGCAATCAGTCCCATCGGCCGTTCCACTTTCGTCACAATCGGCGCGGCCTTCATCGGTGTGATGGGCGACGCCAGTCGCACTTCGGGGAGAGGCGCGGGCTTCGGTGACGCGGCCACCATCGCGGGCTTTGTCTCCAGCTTTACATCCGTGCTGCCGAACTTGAGCGACGCAGGTTGTTGGCCAAAATTCATCGCGACCAAACCGCGACCAGACTCACCTGTGCCGGAACCGAACTCCGCCTTCTGCGCCGCGGCGAAAGAACCGAACTTGCTCGCGCCGCCACTACTGCTCCCCGACCCACTCAACCGGGCCGGCCCGCTGCCCGTGCCGCCTTCACCGCCGCCCGAACCGCTCGCACGGCTCACGGCCGCTTTGCTCGAGGCGCGTCCCACATCCGAACCTTTACCCGCTGAGCCTGGTGCTGGAGATGCCATCTCCGCACGGAAACCGCCGCCGGCCATCGCAAATTGAGGTAATCCCGCCACCGCGCGTGAAGCTCCCGCCGCGCCCAAACTCTCGCCACCACCCGAACCCCCACCGGTCGCCGGACCGAACGCACCCACCGCCGATGAACCCGTGCCGCGACCTGCGCCGTTCTTGCCGCCAGTCCCCACGCCGTCACCCATCGCCGCGCGACCCGGCGCAGCCGAACCGCCATTGCCATTTTCCGAACCATTGCCCGACCGCGACACATCCATCCGACTGGATGCACCCGCCAGACCCGCGCCCGATCGCGCGCCCGCTGCGCCACCACCGAGTCGACCTGCTTCCATCTGCATCCCGCCACCGGCACTACCACCAGCAGCGCCACTGCTCCCAGCGAGCGAAGAAAGTGATCCCGCAGAACTCGCCGCGCCCAAGCCACCACTCGAACCGCCGCCGGCACTCACCGGCCCGAACGAACCGACCGCCGAAGAACCGCTGCCCTGTCCCGCGCCGGAACGGCCACCAGCCAGCGCGCCGTTGCCCATCGCCGCGCGGCCCGGTGCAGTTGCACTGCCGCCCGAGCCATTGCCCGACGGTGACACGTCCATCCGACTCGATGCACTCGCCAAACCCGCGCCCGACTTCGCGCCCGTCGCGCCGCCGCCGAGCCGGCCTGCTTCCATCTGCATACCACCGCCAGCGCGACCGCCAACAGAGCCGCTGCCCGTGGACGAAGAAAGTGAACTGGCGGAACTCGACGCGCTCAATCCTTCGCCCGCACCGCCGCTGTTACCGTTGCTCACGGGACCAAATGAACCGACCGCTGAAGAACCACGCGCGGTCCCTGCTGTGCCGCCAGCGAGAGCGCCACTGCCCATCTGCGCACGGCTCGACGAGGCCGAACCGCTCGCGCCCGCGCTGCCGGCGGCGCGCGCGACATCCATCTGGCTGGAAGCACTAGCCATTCCCGCACCCGATTTCGCGCCCGTCGCGCCACCACCGAGCCGGCCTGCTTCCATTTGCATCGCGCTCGTCGTCGCGCCGCTGGGATTTTCACCGGCCGTTGCCGCCATCGATCCGGCTGCGCTCGCTGCGCCCAAACTTTCGCTGCGCGCCGCGTTGTCACTCACCGGCCCGAACGAACCGACGGCAGAACCCGCCGCACTGCGCGAGGTACTCACACGCGCGGGCGAGTTCGCCGCGTTCATCTCGGCGCGGGCGGACGTTGCGGCATCGGCTGCGCCGCGCGCGGTGTCCATCCGGCTGGATGGATTTTGCATCGTCGGCCCCGACGCGCTGGCGGCGACGGGACGGGCTGATTCCATTTGAACGCCGGTGGTGGAAGGGGTGTTCGCAGACATCGCACCCGACGCACTCGCTGGGGGGAGTGACGGAGCTGCGGAGGCGGATTCGCCGGTCGCACCCGAGGCTTCCGCCGTGGCCACCTGCACCATGCGCGAAGCGGTGACGCCGGGGCGTTGCACGCGCACGTTCATCGTGGGACGAGCCATCTCGGGCGTGACCTGCTGCACGGCCATCCGACTCGGCGCAGTGAGATCGAGCGAAGGACGGACCATCTCGGGCCGCGGGACACTCGTGTCGGCGCGGGCCTCGAGGGAAGCATTCATCTGCGCGGCTTCCGGGGCGAGCGGGGTCGCGCTCGCGGTCTCGAGCCGACCGCTCTCCGTCGGAGAACTCTCGGCGACCGCGAACGACGCCGACGGCGCCGCGCGCCCCGTCGAGCCGCCGGTCATCACGTTTCCATTGCGCATCGGCGCACCGCCGCCGCCCGATTGGCCGGTGGCCCGGGCTGCGGACATTCCTGCAGCCGCGGGGGGCAGATTCGAGACCTGTTCACGCAACGCTTGCAACAAGCGCGGATCGGCCTCGCCGCCGCCTCCTTCGCTTTCGCCAGAAAGGCTCGCGAGGTCAATGGGCACGAGACCCGACTCAGCGGACACTTCGATCACGGAACGTTTCACTGCATTGGAAACAATCCACGTGGTGACGAAGAAACCGGCCAGAAGATGGAGGATGATCGAACCGATGAGGCAGCGCTGGAGGATGTTCAGCTTGCGCCGCTCGCTCTCGGTGGCGAGCTTGCGGACGATGTGGACAATCCCCACGAGCGAGAGAAGCAGCACGAGCACGGCCCACTTGTATTGCACGAGCGTGTGCAGCACGGCCTCGACTTTGTCCGGAGCCACAGTAGGAGGTGTCGCCTCGGGAACGATTGCGGGAACGACTGGATCCGCGGCTGAAAGCAAACCGGCCCACGCAACGAAACCGAATGCCGTGAGCCAACGGCCTCCCTTCCGCGCGGGGCGCGGCGGCGAGACGTGACGGTCGTGGCGTGTCGGCATCAGGTCATTTAGCGGAGCCGCTCCTTCGCAATCTGAGCGGCATCGGTGTCAGGATAACGTTGCGCAACTTCCTTGAAACGCTCCAGTGCGCCGGGGCGGTCGCCTTTACGCTCGAGCACGTTTCCGATCCGCAGCAGCGCGCGCGCACTCCACTCGGGATAGCCGTAACCGACCTCGACCTTGATAAGCGCACGAATGGCGTCGTCGTACTTCTTCTGCGCGAAAAGGCACTCACCGGTCTGGAACTGCGCGCGCGCCGCGAGGTCGTCGCGGCCGCCGCTGGTGATCACCGTTTCGTAGAACGGGAGCGCCTCGGTGAATTTCTGTTGGTTCTCGTGCGACCAACCGAGGCCGAGCTTGGCGCGACGGGCGAGATCGTGCTTCGGAAACTTCTCGATGAAACTCGCGTAAGTCTTCTCCGCGTCGGACCACTGGCTGAGCAACGCCTGACATTCGCCCGTGCGGAGCAATGCCTGTTCCTTGACCTCCGCGCCACCGGTCGCGGCGGATGACCGTTGAAAATGGGCGAGAGCGGTCTTGTACACCTTGAGCTTGAGCTGCGATTCGCCCGCCTGATACGCAGCCACAGCGATCAATTCGGGCGGCGCATCTTTGAGTACGGTCTCATAGGACTTCGCGGCGGCAATGAAATCATTCTTGTCGAACTGACACCACGCGAGACGATACCGCGCGCGACTGCGCAGGCCATCGTCCTTCGTCTCGGCGAGCAATTTCGTGAGCCGCTTGATCGTGCCGTCCACGTTCTTCGCCTCGTACTCCAACTCGGCCAACTCGAACGCGGCCGGCCCGGCCAGTGGACTTTGCGCGAACTTGCCGAGGAGCGTCTCGTACTCCTTCGCGGCGGCGGCACTGCGCCCCGCGCCTTTCTCCGCCCACGCCGCCTCGTAAATCGCGCGGTCGCGCAGCGTGGACTTCTCCATCGCCGCGACTTTGTGGAACTGCTCAAGCGCCGGCGCCCACTGGCGCTGCTTCGCAAACACGCTGCCGAGATGGAAGGATGCTTGGTCGAGCTTCGCATCGTTCGGATTCTCCTTCACGAACTTCGCCAGCGCAGCCTGCGCGGCGGCGGCGGAACCCTCGTCGTTTCGCCGCGCGAGAAGCACGGCGAGCTGCAGACGTGCGTCGGATGCAGCGGAGTGGCCGGTGAACTTATCCGCCACGATGCCGAATTGCTTCACCGCTTCGTCTTCGTTCTTCTCCCCGAGAGCAGTCCACGCTAGATAATACTCCGCCCAGCCGAGATAATATTCCACCGCTGCGGCGGGTGTGGCCGGAGCCTTCGAGCCACTCAACCCCACAAGCACGCGCGCGCCGGAACCTTGCTCCGATCCTCCTCTCGGCGCCGTGCGGGGAGCGGCAGTGGCCGCGGCAACCTGCGTGAGCGCCTTGCGCGCGCCGGCGAAATCGTTCGCGTCCAGCCGCAGGCGGCCGATCTCGACGAGCGCGTGCGGCAGGTGCGCGCTGGCCGGATGCTCCCGCGCGAGACGGTCGAGTGAGCTGGCTGATTTCTCACGGTCGCCCTTGCGATCATGCGCCAACGCGATCTTGAGCAGCGCCGTGTCCGCATCCGGATCTTTCGGCTGCGACGCCACGAAACGATTCAGCGCGGCGATCGCGGCGTCCCATTTTTCCTGCTGGAAAAGGCAGTCGCCGAGGAGGAACTCCACCTGCGCGAAAAGCGGCTCGGACTTCTTCAGCTTGCCGAGCGGTTCCAACTCCTTCACCGCGTCGGCCCACTTCTGCTGCTGATAAAGCGTCTGGCCTGCGCGGAGTTGCGCGATGTCGCGCTGCGGGTTGGCGGCGTACGCGCCGATGAATTTGCGATAAGCCGTCAACGCAACCTCGAACTTCTCTTGGAAGAAAAGATTCTCCGCCCGCAGGAAAGCGATCTCGGCCGAAGCGGGCGAACCGGCGTGGTTGGTGAGAAATTCGGCGCAGAGATCGTGACTCGCGGCGAACTGTCCGGCGCGATGCAGACACAGCGCGCGCAGGCGGAGCGCGTCAGGCGCTTGCGGGAACTTGGAGAACTCAGCGTTGATCCGCGCAAACGGTCTGGCCGCCTCGGCGAACTTCCCTGCGCCGAGCAACGCGTTGCCGTGGTCGAAAAGCAGGTCGGGCAGGAGCCCATCCTTCGCGTGGCGCGCCGTCGCTTTGGCGAGCGACTCCGCTGCCTCGGCATATTTCTGCTGACGCGAGAAAGCTCGCGCCTGCCAAAGCGCGACATCCGCGCTGGCGGCGGGCTCGGCAGCGAGTTGTGCCAGCGTGGTCTCGGCGGATTTGAAATCGCGGTTCTCGAGTTGCGCGCGGCCGAGATAGAGCGCGGCGGATTTGGCGGAAGGATGCTCTTTGTGCTTCGCGCGCAGTTCAGCGAAGTCAGCCGCGGCGGCGGCAAATTTCTTCTGCTGGAAACGGACGAAGCCGAGACGGAAGAGCGCCTCGGGAGTGAACTGCCCAGCAAGCTTGCGCGTGGCGTCATACTGCGCCTCCGCACCGGCGAGGTCGCCCAGCTCGCGTTTGCATTCGGCGAGCAAGAAGATCGACTGCTGCGCGAAGGGGAGGTTTTTCGCCTCAGTCACCAGCTCGCCGAGCAGCCCGGCGGCTTCCTTGTACTCCTTCAATTCGTAACGGGCGACCGCTCCCTGAAACTTCGCACGCGGCGTGTAGGCAGCCTTCCCCTTCGCCAGCTCATCGCCACGAGTGATGACTTCTTTCCATTTCTGCTGCTGGAAAAGCGCTTCGACGAGACCGGCCAGCGCGTTGTCGCGCAGCACAGCCTTCTCCTGCTTGAGCGCTTTTGAAAAAGCCTCCTCCGCTTTCGCGGCCTTGTTCAACATCAACAGCGACTGTCCCCAGACGAGATGCACCTGCTCCGGTTCGGGCGCCTTCGCGTTCGCCGCGAGTTCGGCCAGCACCGGCTCGACCTCGGCGTGACGACCGAGATTGAAGAGGCTCAAAGCCATGCCGAGCTTGGCGTGCAGCGCCTTCTCGTGGCGGGGATGCTTGGCGAGGAAACTCTTATAGTCGGCCGCGGCCAGATCGTAGAGCTTGCGATTGTAAAGGCCGTTGGCGCTGAAGTAGAGCTCGAGGGCGGGGTCGTTCTGCTGCGCGAACACTGCGGGCGCAAACTGCGCCGCGAGCAGCAGCGCGGCCAAGGCCAGCGCGAGCCGATAAAAGCGAATCATCATAGCGATCAAACCTCCCGAACCGGCTGAGAAACGCCTTGGGTTGTTGCTCGTCATCGTCATATTGCCCCAAAAGCTACACCCACTTGTCGCGCAATTCGACCCAAGTCGCAATCAAATATTCAGAAGCAGAGCGTTTCTGTTCAACGCGCTTTCCGCGCCGAAATCACGCTGCGATCGGCAGTCGTCGGCGTAAGAGTCATTCCGGTGAAACCGGCCTCTGCCAGCCACACCTCCAATTCAGCCACCGAATAGCAGCGCCCCTCCGTCACCGCCATCAGGATGGCCGAGTAACTCGCCACCGGCAACGGGCCGGTTTTGTCGGCGTTCAAGTGCATGTCGTGGATGAGCAGTCGCCCGCCCACCGGCAGCGTGGCGTGCGATTTTGCCAGCAACGCGCGCACCGTCGGCGCATCCCAATCGTGCAGGACATTCGAGTAAAGATGAGCGTCGAATCCATCCGGAAGCGGCCCTTTGAAGAAATCGCCCGTCAGCACTTCGACGCGCTCGGTCAATCCACGCTCGGCGATCTTCTCGCGGGCGATGGCGTCCACTGGCGCGCGTTCCAGCACCGCTGCGCGCAAATGCGTGTGCCGCGCCGCGATCGCGCAGGCGTAGATCCCGGAGCCGCCGCCGATATCGAGCAGTCGGTGGCTGCCGTTCAAATCCACCTGACGCGCCAGCGCTTGGCCGAGATAGACACCGCGGCAATCCATCGCCGCCGTGAAGCCCCGCGCAAATCCCTCGCCCTCCATCGCCTTCGCCCATTCGCGCTCGTCCTTGTAGCTGCCCCAGTTCGCCGGTTTGTCTGTGCGGAGAATCGTGACGAAATCGCGGCAGACCGGCCGTTCCTTGAGCGAGCCGAAGTACGGCCCGAGGTTCCATTGCGAGCCGGCCACCAGATGTTCGCGCGACAGGGCTGTGACGTGAAATGTGCCGGCGCGTTTCTCGACGAGTCCCATCGCGCAGAAAAGCGTGAGCATCACATCCACCGGCCGTTCATGAAAACTGAAGGCGCGGCAAATCGCGGCGAGGTCGGAAGGGTTTTTGTCGAGCCACGTGAAGAAATCGAGTTGCGCCACCGCCGCACCGAGCAAGTCCGTGGCGTAGATGCCGTCGCGCTGGCGGAAGATCGGCAGCGGATCGGTCTCGGGCGCACGCGTGAGGTCGGTGAGATCCCTCATCTCCCGAACTCCCCCGCGGGCGCCGGCAGTTCGCGCTGGATCTCTTCCACGCGATAACCAAAGCCCGCGCCGCGGAGTGTGCTGAGATCCACGCAGCCGTCGCGGCGCGCGTGCAATCCCGGATGCACCTGCGCTTCGGCAGTCGAGGCTTCGGGATAAAACTGCATCGCGTTCGTCTCCACGCCTTGAATCGTCCCGGTGTGCGCCGCGAGCAGACAATGCGGAACCTGCGCGAGCATCGGGTTCGTCAAATCCTGCACCATCAGCGTCATCCCGTGCGCCTTGGCCCAGCAGGCCGAGAGCAGCGCGCCGGTCTGCGTTTTGCACGTCTTGAGCGCCACGCCGGTCCAGCCCAACTCGCGCCCGAGCCGCACGTGCTCCCAATCGTGCGCGCTCTCGTCGAGGAACAGCGGCTTGCGCGCGCTGACGCTGCGCACGTCGATGCGGTGCTTCTCCAGCTCGTACGGAAACGGCTGCTCGACGTAGAGCAACATGCCGTACAGCCGCGGCTGCTCGTCGCGCAGGCGATCAAGAATGTCGTTCACGTACGCCGGTTCGGTGACGGTGCAGTTGAAGTCGGCCGTCAACCACTCCACGCCGTGCGCCACGGCGATCGCGCCAATCTTCAGCGTGCGCGCGTAATCCCACGCCGTATCGTTGCCGCGCAGTTTGATCTTGAGACACTTCAACCCGTCGCGCCGAATCCAATCTGCGAGCAGAACCGGATAGCCGTCCTTCGGCTCGGTCCCTTTCAATTCCGATTCATCCAACGGATCGAGTCCGCCGACCAAATGCCACGCGCGCAGCCGTTGCGGCGCGGGCGTGACGAAGAAGTCGCATGGAAACTTGCCGGCAAACGAAACGCCCGCGCCCGCCGCCGGCTCGAGGAAATCGCCGAGCGAACGCGTCATCCATTGCGGCCCGTACATCTCGTACACGGGGCGATCGTGCAAGTTGCCGTAGGCGTCGTGCACCGCGAGGTCGAGCACCGAACAACAAACCAGCGCCGCCAGCCACGGCATCGGCTCGCGACCGGCGCGCGCAGCGTTCGCTTCGTCGAGCAACCGCGGCAGCACCTGCTTCTGGAAGTCGTGGCCGAGTTCAATCGGATGACCGATCGCGGCGAACTCCGTCCACGCCCGCGAGAGACGCAACGTGAAATCCTTCAACGCCGCGTGGCGTTCCTCGTACGGCAGCGCACTTGGCCAGACCCACGTGACCGACAGCGGTGTCTCTCCCCAGCCATCGGCCGTGCGGCCTTTGGCATCAGCCACACGCACGCGGGCGCGCGCGCAGGTGACGTAAGTGACCGTCTCCGGCCCGAACTTCAGCGGCATGCGCGTGTGGACCGGCAGGAAATAAAGCGCGCTGGCGATGCAGCGGACGTCGGTGGGCTTGGACATGAACGATGCAGAAAAACGCAGGAGCGACGGGGACGTAGGTTACTTTTTCTTCGGCTCCTTTGCTTTGTTCCCCTGCTCTTTTTCCTTCGGCGTAGTTTCCGGGGCAACCTTCGGCACGACCTTTGGCGCGGCAATCGGTTCCTTCTGCATATAATCAGCGTGGACGCGCGCGACATCGCCCATGTAGCCGAACTTCTCCGACTTCTCAGCCGCTCGGCCCAGATACAGCCGCGCGAGGTCCGTCTTGCCGGTCACGTCGTAGTAAAGGCCGAGATAAAGATGCGCGTTGAAGAGCCGGTACTCGAGTTCGGCGGGCGGCGGATTGCCGGCCTTGGCGGCGGTCATCACCTCGCTCGGCTTGAGTGTGCCGGCGAAAAGTTTGAGCACTTCCATCATCGGTACGCGCTTGTCGCCCTCGATAGGGATGAGCTTCTCGCGGGCTTTCTCGAGGCCGTCCTTGCGCGCCACGCAGAGGAAATGCCAGACGGCGTTCTCGACGTCGTTGTGGTTCACCGTCTGATGCCAGTCAAACTGCTTGCGACCCTCCTCGTAACGCTTGGCGTAATAGTAGGAGATGCCCCGCTGCCAATGGTGAGGCTCCTGTTTCGGCTGGAAGCGGATGTAAGCGTCGAAGTCGGCGATGGATTCCTTGAAGCGCCCGAGCTTGAACTGGCAAGCGCCGCGCAGTTGGTAGATTTCGGCTTGGGAGGGATCGAGTTGCAGAGCGATGCTGAGATCCTGCACCGCCTCATCGTTCATCCGCAGCGTCTCGTGCAACTGGCCGCGAAAGAGATAGCCGTACATGTTCTTCGGCGCGGCGGCGATGGCTTTGGTCGCAAAACCAATCGCCTCCTTGTTTTTGCCGCCGCGGAAAAGTTCGCGCGACTGGCGCATGAACATCTCCTGCTCGGCCGTCGGCGGGGGCGTCTTCGGCGGTGCCGCTTTCGGTACCGGCGATTGAGCGTGCAGCGCGAACCCTGCCGCGCAAACCAATCCTGCGAGAAGAAAGTTTCGTGTCATCGCGTCCATCCTACGAGGTTTTCCGCGCGCCTCAACCAATTCTTTGTCCACCTTATTCACAGCGCCCGGGCAACGCCCGATCGGCCTCAGCACACCGGCCGGAATCGGGCGACGCACACAATCGAGTTATCCGCGAACGGGTCCCCTGACCCAGCGTTTCTTTGCTGACAACCCGGCGCGGCGCGACTAACAACTTCGCCCCGTGCTCGGCGCTGTTCTTGCCACCATCCTGTTTTCCTGCTCCGGCGTCTCCGGCCGTCAACTGGTCAAGTGGCTGCCCGGCACGGAAGTCAACTTCTGGCGGCTCACGCTGGCCACGCTGCTGCTCGGCGCATGGGCGCACACGATGGGCGGAGGTTTGGGCGGCGGAGCATTGGCGGTCTTCCTCATCAGCGGCGCCATCGGCTTCGGCTTCGGTGACATCGCCCTCTTCCAAACCTACCCGCGCCTCGGCACACGGCTGACGATGATGATGGTGAATTGCCTCGCCGCGCCCTTCGCCGCGCTCATCGAATGGATGTGGCTCGGCAACAGCCTCAACGCAGCCGAAGTCACCTGCGGCGTAGTCATCCTTGCGGGCGTCGGCACGGCGCTCGCACCGGGCGAGAACCCGCACATCGAGCGGCTCGCTCTCAGGGCCGGCATCACCTTCGGCACGCTCGCGGCGCTCGGCCAGGGTCTCGGCGCAGTGCTGAGCCGCAAAGCGTACGAGGTCGCCGAGGCCGCCGGCCAACCGGTGGATGGCATCACCGCCGCCTACCAGCGTATCCTCGGCGGGCTGTTCGTCACCGCGCTGTTTCTGCTTTTCCTGCGACGGAAGAAAATCTTTGGCGCGGAAGAACCCGTTTCACCCTCACCCGCGTTGACGCAGCGCGAGAAGTGGCGCGCCGCCGCGCCGTGGCTCGTGTTCAACGCCCTCGTCGGCCCGACGCTCGGCGTGAGTTGTTACCAGTGGGCACTGCTCACCAAAGGCACCGGCGTGGTGTTGCCGATCATCGCCATCACGCCGCTCACAGTGATTCCCTTCGCGGTCTGGATGGGCGAGGAACGGCCGAGCCGACGCGCGCTGATCGGCGGCGTGGTCGCCGTGGCGGGCGCGGTCGCGCTGGTGCTCGTGAGCCGGTGACGTGGAAATTTCACGAAGCGCAGTTGACAGAGAGATGCGAAACTGTTTTCTGTAGGCATCGCACGATGCAATTGGACGTTAAAGCCAATTACTCTTTCCGCCGCGAATAACCTCTTCGCGGTTCGCCGCCTTTTCCTTTTCCTACCACCACCGACCAAGCTTTTTATTTTTTGATGCGCGTTATTTTCAAACCTGTTCCCGGCGCCATTATCGCTCCGAAAGGTTTCTTTACCGCGGGCGTCTTCTGCGACATCAAACGGCTCGGCACCGGCAAAGGTTCTCAGAAAGGAAAGAAGCGCGACCTCGCGCTCATCGTCTCCGAGGTGCCCGCGGCCGTGGCGGGGATGTTCACGACGAATCAGATCTGTGCCGCACCGGTGAAAGTCTGCGCCGAGCGCGTGAAGGGCGGCATCGCGCAGGCCATCGTCGTGAATTCCGGCAACGCCAATGCCTGCACCGGCAAGCAGGGAATGAAGGACGCGCTCGCGATGAGCGACCTCGTCGCACGGCAACTTCACCTTCCCGCCGAGCACGT
>SIAT01000095.1 GCA_009691645.1 Pedosphaera sp.
TTCTTCGTCGCGTCGGTCTCTCGCGACAGATCCTGCGCCTCGGGCATCGCCATCTGCATACGGAACGCGAGCTCGAAGGAATTGAGTCGGCCTTCGAGCGCGAGGCTCGGCCCGCTCTGCGCGAGATGCTCGCGGTTCATCTGCGCGAGCAGATCGAGCTGCGCACGCTGTTGCGTGGACGAGAGGTTCGCATTCTTGATGTGCCGCACCGTGGCGTCGCTGGCGGGGACGGTGGCGTTGCCGAGCGGCGTGCCTTGATACGCGGCGGGGAGAAAAGCGGCGCCCCAATTATTCACGCCGCCGTGTGCGAACGTCGGGCAGATGGTGAGGAAACCGGGCAGGTTTTGATTCTCCGAACCAAGCCCGTAGTTCACCCACGCGCCCATGCTAGGGCGCACGAAGTTGTCGCTGCCGGTGTGGAGTTTGAGCAGCGCGCCGCCGTGCGCGGCGTTCGTGCCATGCAACGAGCGGACGATGCACAAGTCATCCACGCACTGCGCGACGTGCGGAAACAATTCGCTCACCGGCAATCCGCTGCGGCCATGATTCTGGAATTTCCACGGTGACTTGAGCAACTCGCCCGTCGGCGCGAACTGCACGCGCGGCTTCGCGCCGGGGAACGGCTTGCCATCGTCACGATCGAGCAGCGGCTTGGGATCGAACGTGTCCACGTGCGACGGCCCGCCTTTCATGAAGAGGAAGATGACGCGCTTGGCGCGTGCCGGGAAATGCGGTTTCTTCGGCGCGAGTGGGTTCGCCGCCACCGCAGCCCGCGTTTCTTCGGCCAGCAATGCCGAGGCCGCCAGCCAGCCGAAACCCGCTGCCGCACCTTGCAGCGCTTCGCGGCGGGAAACGAAATGGATGCGGGACGGGTTCATGCTCAGTTCAAATAGATGAACTCGTTGGCGGCCAGCAGCGCCTGACAAAACGCGGCCCACGCCTGCGGTTGCGTGCCCGCGACAGCGGCGGTCTTGGGGAATTGATCCAGAAACTTGCGCGCCCATTCCAATTCGTGCGGGCGGGCGGGACGCGAGTAAGCGAGTTGGTGAGCCAGCTCAATCCGTCGCGCGTCATCGGTTCCAGCCGCACTGAGCCGCTTGGCGAAGGACTCGGCAGCGCTGGTCGCCAACTCGCTGTTCATCATCAGCAACGCCTGCGGGGCGACGACGGTCGCCGTGCGGTTGCCGCTCGGCACGGCGGGATCGGGAAAATCGAACTGCTCGAAAAGGTCGTAGAGATGATTGCGGATGACCGGCAGATAAAGCGCGCGCCGCACACTGCCGTAGCTGGTGGCGTCCTTCGAAGTGTGGTTGAAGACAAACTCGCGGTTCTTCAGCGGAAGCGTCTTGCCGCCCATCGTGAGATCGAGCGTGCCGGCGACGAACAGGAGCGCGTCACGAATCTCCTCGGCCTCAAGCCTGCGCTGCGGGAATCGGGCGTAAAGAGAGTTCTCGGGATCCAGTCCCGCCATTTTTGAAGTAGGACGAAATATCTCGCGGGCCCGCGGCGAAAGGATTGGCGCGCCCATGTTTTCTTCCGCGAGGAGAGCGGCGCGCTGGTAGGTTTCCGAGTTCATGATGAGCCGGTGCATCGCCTTCACGCTCCAGCCGGAATCGACGAAACGGCGGGCAAGCCAATCAAGCAGCTCCGGATGCGATGGACGCTCGCCGAGCGCGCCGAAGTTATCCGTGCTCGCCACGAGGCCGCGACCGAAATGCCAACGCCAGAGGCGGTTCACCATCACGCGCGCCGTGAGCGGGTGCTCGGGGTTGGCGAGCCAGCGGGCGAGTTCGAGCCGGCCGCTCTGCTGTTCGGTGAACTGCGGGCGGATGGGAATCTGCATCACCTGCGGCTCGGCGCGCGGCACTTCCCTGCCCAACGTGAGGTGGCTGCCACGGATGTGGATCGGAAACGCTTTCACGATGTTCGTCGCTTCGGTCACGCCCATTGTGCTCGGCAGCTCCGGCGCCTCCTTCTCCAGTTCCGCCAGCGCCTCGCGCAGTCTCTTCAACTCGGCGACGCTGTTCGTCGGATAAAGACTCTCCGGATTCTTCGGCAACGCGTTCGTCTTCTTCTCCGCCAGCAACGCGCTGTTCGCCGTGGCGACGAAGTTCGAGACGACTGTCTTCTGCGCGACGATGCGCTCGGTGTACGCCGCCAGCATCGCGCGATCAGACGGCGTGGCGATTTCCGGCTCGTGCCATTTGGCGATGGTCTTGAGATCATCCATCGTGCGCGTGCTCTTGAAGATGGCGGCGAGCGAGTAGTAATCGGCCGTCGGCAGCGGGTCGAACTTGTGATCGTGACAACGGGCGCAGCCGAAAGTCATCCCCATCACCGCGCGGCCGAGCGTGTCGATCTGCTCGTCGATCATGTCCATCTCCAGCTTCACCTTGTCGGGTTCGGCGAGGAGTTTGGGGCCGATGGATAGGAAACCGAGCGCCGTCAACCGCTCGTGCTTCACCGCGACGCTCTCCGGCGCCGGCAGCAAATCCCCCGCGATTTGCTCGACGAGAAACCGGTCGTAAGGCTTGTCGCGATTGAAGGCGTTCACGACGTAGTCGCGGTAACGCCACGCGTTGCCAAAGGCGACATTCTCGTCGAGCCCATTCGAATCCGCGTACCGTGCTACATCGAGCCAGTGCCTTCCCCAACGCTCGCCATACTGCGGCGAGGCGAGGAGCCGTTCGACAACCTTCGCGAACGCCTCCGGCGATTTGTCCGCTAGAAAGACATCCAACTCCAACAGCGTTGGCGGAAGGCCCGTGAGATCAAACGTCGCGCGGCGCAGCAACGTGCGTTTGTCCGCCGGAGGGGCGGGTTTCAATCCCTTCTCCTCGAGCTTGGCGAGGACGAATTGGTCCAGCGGCGTCTTCGCACGCGTCCCGTCTTTCACCGAAGGCGGAGTGATGCGGGCCAGCGGCTGGAACGACCAGAACTTCCGGCCTTCCTCGATGTTGATGACGCGCTTGTTGTCCGCGACCTTCGCCGACGGCGTGCGCGGGTCGGGCGCGCCGAGTTTCACCCACTGCTCCAAGTCCCGCACCTGCTCGGGCCGCAGCGGGCTTTTCGGTGGCATCTGCAAATCCTGATTCTTGTAACGCACCGCCTCGATGAGCCGCGATTTATCCGGATCGCCCGGCACCAGCGCAGGTCCGGCGTCGCCGCCCTTCAGCAATCCCTCGCGCGTGTCCAGACGCAGGCCACCCTTGATCTTCTTCGCTTCCGCGCTGTGACACTCGTAACAACGCTCGACGAGGAGGGGGCGGATGCGCTTCTCGAAAAACTCCACGCCGGCCGTGTCGGCCGCGTGAAGCGGGACAGCAACCAGCAAAAACAACAGACCACTGGAAAGTGAGCGCCACATGGAATCCGTGCGTCCGATTGTAAATCGGACGGCAGCGCACTGCAACTATTCGTGCCGCTGGGAGGCGGACTATTTCGACGCCGGCTTGGCGGGAGTTTTGGTGGGCGCTTTGGCGGGAGGCGCTGTTTTCTTGTCGAGGTTGCGATTCAGATCGGCCTCGGTGAAATCCATCTTCGCGCCGCTCTCGGGGACTTCCAGCTTCGCAGTCCAGAGGATGCCGTTGACGACGAGCCGCCGCTGGCTCTCGTAACCCCAGCTCTTGTGCAGGTCAGCGCCGGTGAAACCAAAGCCGCGTCCGCCACCCGCCCGTTCGCTGGCCCACGAGATCACTTCGTCGCGTCCCGCGTGTTTCTTCGCGTCGGCCGAGGTGCGCGATTTGTCCGGCACGGCGCCGACGAGGAGCGGCTTGCCTTCGGGCGCGAAGTGCAGGTTGTAAAGCCAGCCGTCGCCGGGCGCAGCGAACGGCTTCACGCCGCGCAGCGCCTCGTGCTGGCCGGCCGGTTTCAGATCCATGTCCCAGTGACCACGGCAACCGATGTCGGCGTGGAAGACGCCGCCGAGCCAGCCCTTCACCTTGTCGCCATCGGGGCCTTTGGGGAAATCCACGGCCTGATGCAACAGCACGAACCCCGTGCCGGCGTCGATCATCTTGCTGAGTTTCGCCCAACGCTCCGGATTCACGAACGGCTGCTTGCCGCCGCCGTCGCCGAAATAGACCACCGCCTTTGCCCCTTCGAGAACCTTCTCGTTCTTCGGCCATTCGCGGGCCATCACGGGCCAGACGCCCGGCTGCTGCTTGAGCCATTGCATCAACAGCGCGCAACCGGCGAAGTACTCGTGCGCGCCCGACTTGCTGCTCGGCGTGCCGGCGAGCAGGACGATTTTGGTGAGCTTCGCGTCGGTCGTGTCCACTTCGAGCGGCACGGCGGATTGGTCAAATGCATCCGCAGCGAAGAGGGGCGTGGCAAAACCGAGTGACAGGAGCAACGAGAGGATTTGTTTCATGATAATTCGCGCACAGGTCAGGCGATCAATTCATCCAGCACCCGACCCTGCGGCACGAGCATATGTGGCCGGCTGAGATTATCATGCAATTCCGTGCGCGGATCCACGCCGAGCAGATGGTAGATGGTGGCGATGATGTCGCCGGGGGAAGTGGGCCGCTCGCTTGGCAGCGAGCCGGTGCGGTCGCTGGCGCCGTGAACGAAGCCAGCCTTGATGCCGCCGCCGGCGAGCATGACGCTGTAACAGGCGTTCCAATGATCGCGCCCGGCATTGTTGTTGATGCGCGGGGTGCGACCGAAATCGCCGATCACCGCCACCAACGTGCGCCGCAACAGGCCGCGCTGGTTCAGATCGTCGAGCAGACTGGCGCAGGCGGCATCGAACTGCGGCAGCAACGTGGTCTTCAGCTTTTGGAAATTGCCGCCGTGCGTGTCCCACGTGGCATTCGCATCCGGCGCCCAGCTCATCGTCACCACGCGCGTGCCGGCCTCGATGAGTCGCCGGGCGAGCAGCACGCTCTGTCCATAAATGTTGCGCCCGTACGATTCGCGCAGCGCGACCGCCTCGCGTTCCAACTCAAACGCGCGGCGGGTGGTGTCGGCCGTGAGCAGATTAAATGCGCGGCGTTGGAACTCGCCGAGCGACTCGTACATCGAGCGGCTGTCCGCCTGCTTCTCCAGAAAAGTACGGTCGAGCGAACGCAGCAAGTCATCGCGGCTCTCGAGACGGCTGTGGGTCACGCCTTCCGGTGGCGTGAGATTCTGCACCCGGAAATCGGGACGGCTCGGGTCTTCCAACACCCAGAAAGGATCATGGTGCGCGCCGATGAAACCGCCGAGAAAACCCGGTTGCAACGGTCCGCCTGCGCCTTCCTGCGTCTTGTACGGCAGCGCCACGTACGGCAGGGCGGACGCAATCGACGGGCGCAGTTTGGCGAGCACCGATCCCATGTTCGGGTGATCCCCCGGTTTGGCACCGCCGCCCTGCTCACCGCGATCGTGTCCCGTGAGCGCGGCGTACACCGCCGCCGCGTGGGAATTGTTCACGCTGTGATTCATCGAGCGGACCAGCGTGCAGTGGTGCAGTTGTCGCGCGAGTCGTGGCAGATGTTCGCAAAGCTGCACGCCGGAGAGCGTGGTATTAATCGGCCGGAACTCGCCGCGGATCTCGGCCGGCGCCTCGGGCTTCATATCCCACATGTCGAGATGACTGGGCCCGCCGTTGAGGAAGATGATCAGGCAGGAATCGGCCTTCGCCTCGGAACCGCCGGTGACCTGACGCGCTGCCAGCAACTGCGGCAGGGACAAACCGGCTGCGCCCAATGCGCCGACACGCAAAAACTCGCGCCGGCTGGAACGCTGACCGTGGTTGTTTTGCCGCGGATTCAAAATCGTTTCTCGTCGCTCCGCTCACGCCATGTCGCCCGCCGTTCAGGCGATGATCTCTTTCACCACGTGCCCGTGCACGTCGGTGAGGCGGAAAGGGCGACCATCGTACCGGTAAGTGAGCCTCTCGTGATCGAGGCCGAGCATGTGCAGCAGCGTGGCGTGCAGATCGTGCATGTGTACTTTGTCCTGCACCGCTTTGTGACCAAACTCGTCGGTCGCGCCGTGGGCGAAACCTTTTTTCAAACCGCCACCTGCGAGCCAGACGGTGAAGCCGTTCGGATTATGATCGCGGCCGGTGCCGTTCTTCTCGGCGTACGGCGTGCGGCCGAATTCGCCGCCCCACCAGACAATCGTATCCTCCAGCAGACCGCGCCGCTTGAGATCCGCGAGCAGGCCGGCCATCGGCTTGTCCACCGCGCGCGCGTGATCGCCGTGTTTGGGCAGATTCGAATGCTGGTCCCACGCGGGGTTCGCGGAGTTGTCGCCGTAGGTCAACTGGATGAAACGCACGCCGGACTCGCAGAGGCGCCGAGCCATCAAACATTGCCGGCCGAAGTTGTCCGTCGTCTTTTCGCCGATGCCGTAGAGCGCGAGTGTCTCGGGCGATTCCTTGGAAAGATCGAGCGTGTCCGGCGCGTGGTTCTGCATCCGCCACGCCAACTCGTAGGAGTTGATTACCGCTTCCAACTCGCTGTCGTTCGGGTTGCGCTTGAGCTGCTCGGCATTGAGCGATTGCAGCAAATCAAACTGCTTGCGCTGTTCCGCGGACTTGAATCCCGGATGCGCGAGATTGCGAATCACCGCTTCGCTCGCAGGCCCGCCCGCCTTGCCGAGACCGGTGCCTTGAAAAACGGGCGGCAGGAAGGCGTTGCCATAATTGCGCGGACCACCGTTGCCGCTCGACGGATTGATGGAGACGAACGCCGGCAGGTTCTCATTCTCCGTGCCGAGACCGTAGCTGATCCACGAACCGATCGAGGGGCGGATCATGTTGGTCGAGCCGCAGTGCAGGAAGAGCGTGGCCGGCCCGTGCGCGATCCCCTCGGTGTGCATCGAGTGGATGAACGTGAGATCGTCCGCGTGCTTGTTCACCTCGGGGAAAAGATCGCTGGCCCAGCGACCGCTCTGGCCGTGCTGGGCGAATTTCCAGAGCGGCTTCATCACCCGCTGCTCG